>NZ_JASDDA010000037.1:0-38110 GCF_030407645.1 Pseudoalteromonas sp. APC 3495
CAAAATTATTAACGAGTAAATTAACCCCTGTCGCAAAAACAATAACAAATAGGAAAACGTTATAAGGATAGTAGCGCGGCACGACTGAATAGCACATAGAGTGTGCTACCAAAGGAAATATCAAAAAAGTGTTAGGAAGACCGAAAATAATAAAATACTCATGGAAGTTTAATAATAAAAACAAAATGGAATGCTACACGGAAGATAAATAATAAAAATACGGATAGAAAATAATAATAAAAACAATAAAGACTAAAAAGTCGAAGGGAGAAGTGTCCATATAATGGCGCTCAGATTAGTAGGCGGTAGAGATGTTTTCTCTACCGCCTTTTTATTTGTCCTGTTACAATACCCCCCGTTTAAAAAAAGCACCTTAACTGTGCTTTGGCGCGCAAAACGCCCAAACTGAATTCTCCTGGCTAGGCCAGCACCGCGATGCCCATTGAGTTGCGCCTCGCTCAAAACCTCTTAAGTGAGACGATCAAGATATGAGTAGAAAGAAAAAGTCACGTAAAATTCCATCAAATGGTCCCGTTCGTTTAAGTCAAGATAAGCTTAAAGAAATGCGCGCATTGAAAGAGCAACGTGTTAAAAAAACTAAGGGCGCTAAGCCTGGTTCACGTAATGCACCGGATGCATTGAGTAATGACACTCAAAAAGCAGGTTCGGCTGCTAAAGATAAACGCGTTGGTAGTAAAAAAGCAGTGCCATTGGTTGCACCTGCTGCTGAACCAAAAATCGAAATGAAACGTAACCTTAAACCTGTAGCAGAGCTTAAAAAGGCTGTTGAACCAGAATTAACGCCTGAACAAGAGTTAGAAGCCCTTGAAAATGATGAGCGCTTACTTAAATTAGTTGAGCGTCATGAGCAAGGTGAAATGCTAACGGGTAAAGATGCAAAATACTTTAATAGCCGCATAGCGCGTCACCAAGTGCTTTGTAAATTATTAGGCATTGAAGATGAAGAAGAGTTTGAAGATGACTTCAGCGATGAAGACAGTAATTCAGACTTTGATCAATACCTATCAAACGATCTAGCGAATGAATGGCTAGATGACGACGAAGATAAGTAATAAGGACACGCAATGAGTACAGCAGTGATCTTAGCCTTAGTTGTAGGTGCTGCTATTATAGCGGGCTTGGCATTTTATGCGGGTCAGTTGCTCTATAAGCTAAATGTGCAAAAAAAGCTAATTAGCAAAAAACAGACAGAGCAACAGCAAAAGCTAAAACAGTCGCGTTTAAAGCGTAATGCGAAGTTAGCCGATAGTATTCATTTAATTGCACGTGCTATGAATGAAAAGCAATGTGATTACTCTGAGGGGTGCTTACGTATTTGGGTGCTTATGTCGCAATATAGTTTTGATACTGAGCGCGACCTAACGAGTGCATACCCGGGTATTTATAAAATGTACGACGTGGTAAAAGAAATGCCAACCCATGATTCGCGCAAAAAGTACGCTAAAAAAGAAATTTTTAAGCAAGACACGGCGCGCTGGCGCGCAGAAGAATCACTGAGTGATGAAATTGAAGCTGACTGTAAAAAAATTATTGTTGAGTTTAAAGCAGCCCAAGGCAGCGAAAACGTGGTTTTTAACTAGCGCTTAGATTTTACGGCATATATAAAAAAAGCAGACCTTGGTCTGCTTTTTTTTATGCGTGCTAGTTTTAAATTAACCTGAACTCTGGTTAAGAGATTTACTAACGTATTGAATCAAAAAATGATATTTATGTTTATTTTTCTCTAGCCAGAGATTTCCAGTGAAAACAAGGCGAAATTACGCGTCAATAGCTAGCCTATTGCAAGTAAATTCAACGCAGTTAGCGCTGAAAATAGCTGCTTGAGATAGATTTATTATCCAGAGTTCAGGTTAAATTATATAACGCGTGAGAAGCGAGTGGCATTTATCTGTTTTTGTAAATGCGCATCAAAGCACATACAAATAATACGAATAAATAAATTCCCTTTTGGTGTTACGCTAATTAGGTTGTTTTCTATTGTTACCATTTCATCGGCAATTAATGGTGCGAGTGCCTCTAAAGCATCTTGAAAGTAGTCATTAAAGCTGATTTTATGTCTGTTAGCGAATACGCTCATATCAAGCTCAAACTGGCAAATAAGCTGCTTAATCGCATCGGCGCGAATAAGATCATCTTGGGTTAAATGCATGCCTTTATTAATGGCACTGCCTGCTTGCTCATCAACTGCTTGATAATAATGTTTTAACTCTTTTTTATTTTGTAATATCGCTGTGCCTATTTGTGAAATAGACGAGACACCTAAGCCCAATAAGTCGCACTCGCCATGAGTGGTGTAGCCTTGAAAATTACGATGCAGCTGATTCGTATTTTGTGCAATGGCTAGCTCATTATCAACTTTTGCAAAGTGATCCATACCTATAAATTGATAGCCCGCCTGCGTCATTTGCTCTAGGGTATTTTTAAACATGGTGAGCTTATTATGCGCACTGGGTAAATCGGCGTCTTTAATTTTACGTTGGGCGGCAAAACGTTCCGGTAAATGAGCGTAGTTAAATACTGAAACGCGGTCAGGGTTTAAGGCAATAAGTTGCTCAATCGTTTGCGTAAAGCTCTCAGGTGTTTGTAGTGGCAGGCCATAAATCATATCAGCATTAATTGATTTAAAGCCCAACTGTTTTGCTTGGGTAATTAATTGCTTTACCTCATCAACATGCTGAGGGCGATTAACAGCCAGCTGAACCTGATCATTAAAATCTTGAATACCAAATGACACACGATTAAACCCCAACTCGCTTAAATCAACCAGCATATTGTCAGCCAGTGAGCGAGGGTCGATTTCGATACCGCGCTCGCAGGTATCGCTAAAGTTAAAGTGTTGCTCTAGCAGCTTTACTAAGCGCGTCATTTGCGTTGCGGTTAAAAAAGTTGGTGTGCCCCCCCCCAAATGTAATTGCTCAACCCGATAATCTTGAAACAGCGGTGCTTGTGCTGCAATTTCTTTAGCTAAAAAGTCTAGGTAGGTATCGGCTTTAGATTGGTGGCGAGTAATGACTTTATTACAGCCACAGTAATAACAAAGCTGACTACAAAAAGGAATATGAATATATAAAGACAACGAACGGGTTTGCGATGATTCAATAGCGCTAATCAAATCTTGTTGCTGATAACCATCAGCTAACGAAAGCGCGGTCGGGTAAGACGTGTAACGCGGGCCCGATACATTGTATTTGTTTATTAAAGTTTGATCCCATTGAGGAAGTTTAATCATCACGCGCACCTTATCTTTTAAGTTGCTGCGTATTGTAAAAAAGCAAAGAGGAGGAGGTTTTGATCTACAACAAAAAAAGGTGCCGCAGCACCTTTTTAATATATAACGCGGCTGCGTTACATTATGGCGTCTTTTAAGTACTGAAATAACTCTTTGTAGCTTCTCGCTGGTTTTTCAGCTTTTACTTCTTTGGCAGCATTACGCACCATTTGGCGCATTTTTTGGCGCTCAAGAGCTGGATATTGTTCAATTGTTTCGTTGATTAAGTCATCGCCTTGTTCAATTAAATCACTGCGCAGTTGCTCAATTTTTTTGATCATAACCTCAGCTTGGTTATTTTTATTAAGCATGACATCAATGATCGCTTTAATTTCTTCAATATTTTCTACCGTACGAAGGGTTTTTGCGATGTAATTTAAATGTCGGCGGTAGGCATCACTTTTATTACTTATTTTATCAGCAACCACCATTGCTTCTTTTAAGTCATCATTGAGCGGCAGGCGTTCGCGCTGCTTTTTACCCATTTTGGCAATTTCAGATCCTAACTGATGAAACTCTTGCGCTTCGCGCTTAAGTTCACTTTTTGATACATATATAATTTCTTCTTCAATTTCAGCAGGCTTGCCTTTTTTCTTCGCCATGGGGTGCTCTTAAATAAAAATAACTTCATCTATTATACGCGATTCTTTTAGTGATTAATATTAGCTGATGTGGTGCAGTGAGTGTGTTAGCATTTAAATATAAAAAATGTGTGCAATATGGCCTTCAGGGCTCAGGACAGAATTTATGAAAAGCCAACACCAAGATCCAATTTATTCGCAAATCTCTCAAGTAAAAGACGCTGTATCAGAAGTACTTGAACATGCTAAAAAACTAGGTGCTACCGCTGCAGAAGCTGCTATGTCTAGCACTTCGGGGCTGTCGGTAAGTACGCGCATGGGGGAGGTAGAAACCATTGAGTTTAATCAAGACGGTGGTTTAGGTATTAGCGTGTATGTTGGCAATAACAAAGGCTCGGCATCAACGGCTGATTTAAATCCTAAAACATTACGTGCTGTGGTCGAAAAAGCCATCGATATTGCTAAATTCACTTCAGACGATCCATGTAATGGCATTGCTGATAAAGAACTGCTTGAGTTTGCCCCTAAAGATTTAGACTTGTTTCATCCTTGGGATGTAAGCCCAGAGCAAGGGATTGATTTGTGTCATGCCGCAGAGCAAGCCGCATTAAACGCCGATGAGCGAATAGTGAATTCAGATGGCGCTAGCTTTTCATCGCATCAAGGTTTGCGAGTATATGGTAACAGCCATGGTTTAATTGCAGGCTTTCCACGTACTCGCCACAGCATAAGCACTATGGTGATAGGTAAAGAGGGCGAGCATATGCAGCGCGACTCAGCCTACACGATTTCTCGCGATCAAGCGGGGTTAAAAGATGCTGCAAGTGTTGGACTTGAAGCTGCAGCAGAAACCCTAGCAAAACTAAACAGCCAAAAACTAGGCACCATGAAAGTGCCGGTTATTTTTAGAGCCGATATTGCTAATTCATTGTTTGGCCATTTGGTATCAGCAATTGGTGGTGGCGCACTGTATCGTAAATCCAGCTTTTTATTGGATAGCTTAGGCACGCAGGTATTTAGCAAAACCGTTAATATTTCAGAGCGTCCGCACTTACTTAAAGGCTTAGCATCATCGCCATTTGATAGCGAAGGGGTTAAAACTCTCGACAGAGAAATAATTCACGGTGGCGAGTTACAAACGTATTTATTAGCAAGCTATGCTGCACGTAAAATGAATATGACCCCAACAGGGCACGCTGGCGGTATTCATAATTGGTTAGTAGAACAGACGCATCAAGATTTAACTGCATTATTAAAAACCATGGGTACGGGCTTATTAGTTACAGAATTGATGGGGCAGGGCGTGAATACCGTAACCGGTGACTACTCTCGCGGTGCGGCTGGTTTTTGGGTTGAAAATGGGGAAATACAATACCCAGTAAGCGAAATTACGATTGCTGGTAATTTAAAAGATATGTTCAAAGGTATTTTCGCTATAGGTGGCGATATAGAGCGTCGCGGCGGGATTCAGACTGGTTCAGTACTGATTGAACAAATGCAAGTAGCAGGTGCTTAATACCCATCCGCAATAATATTTATTTCAGTGAATTGGTATAAACCCACTTTGCTTGCTTAAATTAAGTTTAATTTAAGCAAGCCTTCTTTTGATGTTTTTAAGGTGTGATATGGCTAAAGATAGATATGCGCCAAAACCGTTAACCGATATTATGGCTGGGCTGAACAACCGCTTAGCAGCCTATGCGGGAAAAAGCCAAGCACTGGATACACAGCAACAATTGTTGCGCGATTTCTTAGGCCCTAAGTTAGGTGAAAAGTGCCGAGTAAGTAATTACCGTGACGGCACCTTAATGATAGAAGCCGTTTCTGCACCTATTGCCCTTAGGCTTAATTATTTAAAAATGGACATGCAATCGCATTTTAGAGCCGCGGGTATGGCCGAGCTTGGGCAAATAAAAATTACTGCCAATCCACAGGCAACTCAACGGTTAAGCACTCGACCTAAAGTGGCTGATGGCAAACCAACGAACTCCCTTAAAATGAGTGAACAAACGGCTGATTATTTAAATGCGATCGCCGATTCTGCTCCACCGTCATTAAAAGAAAAGCTTCAACGCTTAGCTTTACATGGTAAAAATAAACCTTAATTAAATAACATTTAACACCTTGCTCGGTTTGTTTTGCTGGCTTTAAAATACTTTGTTACATATTCGATTTTATTGTTATTTAAATCAGGTTTATCATGCCTAGTTAGTACTTCCTAAATTAGGTTGTAGCTGATGCGTATTTCATTAAGCAGATAATAGACTGCATCCTATTGTTGTTTTTTTGAGTTATCAAATCTTAATGAAATGCGTATTTATTCTAATTAATATACGGAATTCTTATGAAAAAAATAACAATGACTGCCGCCAGTATTGCATTGGCGTTAGGTTTGGTTGGTTGCGGCGAAAAGCCACAAGAAATGCAAGCAGAAGCAACAACAGTAACCGCACCGGTAGCAACCCCTGGTGCCTTAGGTGTTGATTTACAAAATATCGATAAAAGTGTTCGTGCACAGGATGATTTTTACTACCACGTAAACGGTAAATGGTTAGAAAAAACTGAAATCCCTGGCGATAAGTCAAACTATGGGTCGTTCTCACAGTTATATGATGAATCGCAAAAAGCAATGAAAACAGTTCTAGAAAATGCCAGTACCAATAGCAGCGCAAAGCCAGGTTCAGATGAATATAAGATCGGCGCATTTTATACTAGCTACATGGCAGAAAATGCTCGTGAAGAGTTAGGGATGTTACCACTTGAGCCAGCTATTAAAAGCATTGATACAGTAAAAGATAAAGCCGCGTTGGTCACACTGATGGCACAGCTACAAGTTAAAGGCGGAGATCTTCCTTTTGGCTGGTATGTTAATAATGACGCTAAAAACTCAAGTGAAAATGCGCTTTATGCCTATCAAGCGGGACTTGGTTTACCTGACCGTGATTATTATTTAAAAGATGATGAAAAATTCACAAAAATTCGCGCGGCATATCAAACCTATATTACCGATATTTTAGCTAAAGCTGGCGTTAATAATGCCGCTGATGCAGCCAAAGCGATACTTGCCCTTGAAACGACACTTGCTGATGCACAGTGGAGTCGGGTACAAAGTCGTGATGCAACAAAATCATATAATAAAATGTCAGTAGCTGAAGCTAACACGTTAATGGGAGATTTTGATTTAAGTGCTTACTTTGAAGCCGTTGGTGTTGATGCCCAAGAGTTGATTGTGCGCCAACCAAGTTACTTTGAAAAATTTGCAGACATTTTCAAAAATACAGACTTATCGGTTTGGCAAAACTACTTAAAATTCCATTTCGTTAGTAATTACGCGCAGTTGCTAAATAAAGACTTAGTGGATTTGAAATTTAATTTTTACAGCACCACATTGCGTGGTGTTGAAGAGCAAGCGCCACTTTGGAAGCAAGCGGTTGATGCATCAAACAGTGTACTGGGTGAAATTTTAGGTAAAGTCTACGTTAAAGAAAACTTCCCGCCAGAAGCGAAAGCGCGCATGGAAGAATTAGTTGATAACGTGATTAAAGGCTATTCAGTGGCAATTGAAAACCTTGAGTGGATGAGCCCTGAAACAAAAGTTGCGGCGCAAGAAAAGCTGGATAAGTTTACGCCTAAAATTGGTTACCCAGATAAATGGAAAGATTATTCAGATTTAGTAATTAATCCTGATGAACTAGTAGGTAACTATATTCGCTACAGTGAGTGGGCTTATGCAGATATGATTGCTAAATTAGGTAAGCCAGTTGATCGCTCTGAGTGGCATATGACGCCACAAACAGTGAATGCTTACTATAACCCAGTGAATAACGAAATAGTATTCCCTGCGGCGATTCTGCAGCCTCCTTTCTTTAATTTAGAAGCAGATGATGCGGTTAACTATGGTGCTATTGGTGCGGTTATTGGCCATGAGTTAGGCCATGGCTTTGATGACCAAGGTGCAAAATACGACGGTGATGGCAATTTACGTAATTGGTGGAGCGAGTCAGACCTTAAGCAGTTTGAAGAGCGAAGTGCTGCCTTAGTTGCGCAGTATAATCAATATAAACCGTTTGAAGATGCCAGCGTTAATGGTGAGCTGACACTGGGTGAAAACATTGGTGATTTAGGCGGCTTAACCGTCGCTTATAAAGCGTATCAATTATCGCTGGGTGATTCTAAAGCGCCCATTATTGAAGGCTATACGGGCGACCAACGCTTCTTTATGGGCTGGTCGCAAATTTGGCGTCGTAAATACCGTGATGAAGCATTGCGCAATCGTTTAATGACCGATTCACATTCACCGAGTCATTATCGCGTGATTGGTATTTTGTCGAACATGCCGGAATTTTACCAAGCGTTTGATGTTAAAGAGGGCGATAAAATGTATATCAAGCCTGAAGATCGCGTAAAAATTTGGTAATTTAAGCTGAAATTAGCTTAAGCGGTTAGCCCCACTAATCGCAAAATAAAAAGCCAGTGAGCATGATGCCCACTGGCTTTTTAGTTACTTTTATACCTGATGATAAAACTAGCTATATTTCGTTTTTATGGCGCTGATAATCTCGACATTGGCTGCAGGAAAATCATAGTTATCAAGTTCGTCTATACCTACCCATTCGCTTGGTTGCCCTTCTGCGCCATGAGCTTGACCATTAAAGTTACTGACCACGTGTACATTAAGTCGTACGCATTTATCGCCATAGTCGTGCTCTATAGTGACAAGTTCGCTTGAGCTATGAATAGTCAGTCCTACTTCTTCAAATAATTCACGCTTCAGTGCTTGAAAAACACTTTCTCCGGCTTCAACTTTTCCGCCTGGAAATTCCCATAAGCCACCTTGGTGCTGTTCATCTGCACGTTTACAAATAAACACATTGTTATTTTTTTTAATTACACCCACAGCAACATTGATGATTACTTTAGTCATTACCTCTCCCTTAAATAGCATAAAAAAAGCGACGCAAGCGTCGCTTTTTATCTAACGTAACAAAGTGGTGTTATTTTAATTTACCACAACATTGTTTGTATTTTTGACCTGAACCACATGGACATGGATCGTTACGACCCACTTTTGGCTCGCTACGCGCCATAACCTGAGCGCTTTGTGGTGCTTCACCACCTACATGCTCTGCTTCTTCATGTTGATATTCGCGAGGGGCATTTTCACTTTTACGGTGTTGCTCTTCTACTTTTTCAACATCTTCTTCGGCGCGAACTTGCACTTTACTTAAAATACCGACGACATCGACTTTTAAGTTTTCTAGCATTTCAGAGAACAATTCAAACGACTCACGTTTGTACTCTTGCTTAGGATTCTTTTGTGCATAACCACGTAAGTGAATACCTTGGCGTAAGTGATCCATTGCAGCAAGATGGTCTTTCCAATGTTGGTCAAGACTTTGAAGCATAATGGCTTTTTCAAACTGGCGCAGTACAGAATCGCCGACCATTTCTTCTTTTTGCTTGTAAGCTTGTTCAACCGCTTCTTCAATACGCTCACGCAGTTTTTCTTCGTACAGTTTATTGTCATCAGCTAACCACTGCGAAAGTGGTAACTCAATCAAGAAGTCTTGTTTTAAGCGTTCTTCAAGCCCTGGGATATCCCACATTTCAGCCAAGCTTTGTGGGGCAATGTATTGATCAATCACACCCGCGAGCACATCACCACGGATAGCGGTAATCGTTTCTGAAATATCACCTTCTTCAAGCAATTCGTTACGTTGAGAATAAACAACACGACGTTGATCGTTTGCTACATCATCGTACTCAAGTAGCTGTTTACGCACATCAAAGTTACGTGCTTCTACTTTACGCTGGGCGTTTTCGATTGCGCGGTTTACCCATGGATGTTCAATGGCTTCACCACGTTGCATACCTAGTTTACGCATCATGTTAGTCATGCGCTCACCGGCAAAAATACGCATTAACGCATCATCCATCGATAGGTAGAAACGGCTTGAACCGGCATCACCTTGACGGCCAGAACGACCACGTAACTGGTTATCAATACGACGTGATTCATGACGCTCAGTACCAATAATGTGTAAGCCGCCAGCATCAATTACCGCATCATGGCGAATTTTCCATGCTGCTTTTATTTCAGCAATTTGTTCGTCAGTTGGGTTCTCAAGTTTTTCAACTTCGCTGTTCCAATTACCACCAAGTACAATATCGGTACCACGACCGGCCATGTTGGTGGCAATGGTGACTGTGCCTGGTAAGCCCGCATCAGAAACAATGTCTGCTTCTTGTGCGTGGAATTTAGCATTAAGTACGTTGTGCTTAATTTTTTCTTTGCGTAAAAACTGCGATAAGTACTCAGAGCTTTCAATTGAGATAGTACCTACAAGTACCGGCTGACCACGTTCTTGACAGTCTTTAATGTCTGCTAAAATCGCTTCGTACTTTTCTTCTTGAGTTAAGTAAACTAAATCAGCGCGATCATCGCGGATCATTGGTTTATTGGTTGGCATAACCACAGTGTCTAAACCGTAGATAGACTGAAACTCAAACGCTTCTGTGTCGGCTGTGCCTGTCATACCTGCTAGCGTTTCGTACAAGCGGAAGTAATTTTGGAACGTAATAGAGGCTAATGTTTGGTTCTCGTTTTGAATTTTCACACCTTCTTTTGCCTCTACAGCTTGGTGTAAACCTTCTGACCAACGACGTCCTTCCATAGAGCGACCTGTGTGCTCATCAATAATGATGACTTCGTTTTCTTTAATAACGTAGTCAACATCTTTTTGATAAAGCTTGTGCGCACGAAGAGCTGCATAAACATGGCTAAGTAGGGTAATGCTCGCTGCTGAATATAGTGAGTCACCTTCTTCAATTAGGCCGCGCTCGGTAAGTAACTCTTCAACTTTTATTTGCCCACGCTCAGTAAGATGAACTTGCTTAGATTTTTCATCGATGGTGAAATCGCCATCACCTTCAATTCCTTCCTCGTCTTCTTTTTCTTGTAATTCAAGTAGAGGAACGATGGTATTTATTTCAGTGTATAGCTCAGAGCTATCTTCAGCGGGACCAGAAATAATCAGTGGCGTACGTGCTTCATCAATAAGGATTGAATCCACTTCATCCACTACAGCATAAAATAATGGGCGTTGTACGCGCTCATCAATACTAAATGCCATGTTGTCACGCAGGTAATCAAAACCAAATTCGTTATTGGTACCGTAAGTGATGTCAGCTGCATAAGCTTGTTTTTTCTGTTGTGGCATCATGCCCGGAACATTACAGCCTACGGTTAACCCTAAAAATTCAAATAATGGGCGATTGGTTTCAGCATCACGTTTGGCCAAGTAGTCATTCACGGTAATGACATGAACACCTTTACCTGTTAGACCATTTAAATAAGCCGGCAGTGTCGCTGTGAGTGTTTTACCTTCACCGGTACGCATTTCTGCGATACGACCTTGGTGTAAAACCATACCACCTAATAACTGCACGTCGAAATGACGCATACCGTTTACACGTTTTGATGCTTCACGTACCACTGCAAATGCTTCTGGTAGAATATCGCCTAAGCTTTGTCCGTTATCGTAACGCTCTCTAAACTCGGCTGTTTTAGCTTTTAAATCTTCATCTGAAAGCGCTTCTAGCTGCGTTTCAAGTGCATTGATCAGTGCGACCGTCTTTCTTAGGTTTTTAATAGTGCGGTCATTGCGACTACCAAAAATCTTGGTAAATAAATTAGATATCATGATAAAACCGTTACAATGTGTTTTTTTGCTAGCCGTACATCGGCTAACCCATTTTTTACAATTGATAATTAATGTATTCTTTAAATTAACCTTTAGGACACATTAATTAGCAATTTTGTATTAAGCTGCTTAAAAAGCACTGTTTATTACCTGCGCTACTATACCAGACTCTGCTAAACATCAAACTACCTCAATAAAAAGATCTTCATTTAAAACAGAAAAATGAGATCTCGCTCATAAAAATAGCGTTATGTAACGAAACTTGATTAAAACTGCAGATAAACAGACCCTTAAGATATGGTGCTGAATAAATTAAAAACAAGAGCAAAGCGCTTAAATTTCACCCTTAAACGCCTTGTTAGCAGCCATCGTTTTTTAAAGCTTAAATTGAGCAATCGTTTTATATATTACTCTCGATAAGTCACTTAAGTCATACGCTTTATCTGCAGGTATGTAATGAATGGTTGCGGTATCATTAAAGAGATTACTAATCGAAAAAAAGCGTGTGTTAATATCTTCTGCAACCAGCGTTTGCTAAAATTATTTTTAGTCGCATAAAGTTAATTATATTTTTTATCGCTATAAAACGCGTTGATTGAGTTTTAATAAGGGTAAATAAAGTGCAAACCAACAAAGATAATTTAGTCGTTCTTGGCGCTGGCTGGCTTGGCCAAGCCTTATGTATTGATGCACAAAAACAAGGTTGGCAAGTGCAGGGGACTCATCGTAGTGACACTCATCAATTTGATTTTGAACGTCAGTTTGTTTTACAAAACGGTGAGTTGCAGCACCAAGTTGATTTACAAAATGCGTATTGGGTCTGTGCAATCCCGCCTCGCAGTCGAGATAGCGAAAGTGATTATCCGCAAGTGCTTGAGCAGGCGTTAAAGCTGGCAACTGAGCTTAATTGCAAAGGCTTTTTATTGTGCTCATCGACTGGGGTATATGATCAAGAACCTGGCGTTTATAGTGAAAGCAGCGATATATCAGGCACTAACGAGCGACAAATAAAGCTGTATGACGCTGAAGAGCAAGTGCTTGAACAGCAAGGTAAAGTGCTTCGCTTAGCCGGATTGTTGGGACCAAATAGAGAGCCTGGTCGTTTTGTGGCGGGTAAAGAACTCAATACCTCTAGTCAGCAAGTAGTGAATATGGTGCATCAACAAGATGTGATCAATGCTATTTATGCGGTCCTTAATAACTGGTCGCAAGGACAGAGCATTTATAACGTGGTGAACCCAGCGCACCCGACCAAAGCAGATTATTATGCGCAAAAGTGTGAGCTGTATGGCACACAAATGCCGAGCTTTAGTAGTAATGAGGTCGCTGAGCGCAAAGTTATTGGCTCAGCGATAGAAGCACTGGGTTGTAGTTATCAGTATGGTATTTAATAAGAAGGTAAGGGGGAGTGGCTTATGAAGTCACACAACTTACCTTCACTTAGTAGCGTGTTGGCCGCTTCAATATCGGGAGCAAAATACCGGTCTTTGTCGTAATAGCTAACATGTTGGCGTAGCAGTGCTTTGGCACTTTCTACTTTATCACACGCGCGTAGTGGTGCTCTAAACTCAAGCCCTTGGGCAGCACTGAGCCATTCTATGGCCAGTACGCCTTGCGTATTATTAGCCATATCAACTAGTCGTCGTGCTGCAAACGTTGCCATAGAAACATGGTCTTCCTGATTTGCTGAAGTCGGTAAGCTATCTACCGAAGCAGGGTGTGCTAAGGATTTGTTTTCAGAGGCCAGTGCAGCTGCGGTGACTTGAGCAATCATAAATCCTGAATTTACCCCACCGTTTTTTACTAAAAATGGCGGTAATTTAGATAAATTAGAGTCAATCAATAGAGCAATACGTCGCTCAGCTAAGGCGCCAATTTCAGCAATAGCAATCGCCAGGTTATCAGCGGCCATAGCAACGGGCTCAGCATGAAAGTTTCCGCCTGAAATAATATCCCCTACATCGGCAAATACGAGAGGGTTATCGGTTACTCCGTTTGATTCACACAGTAGTACTTCGGCGGCTTGACGTATTTGGGTTAAACATGCACCAAGAACTTGCGGCTGGCAGCGCAGGCAATATGGGTCTTGTACTTTTTCACAATTAATATGTGAGTCACTAATTTGTGAGTGGCTATCGAGTAATTCTCTAAATACGTGAGCCGTATCTATTTGCCCTTGCTGACCACGAATGTCATGAATACGCGCATCAAATGGCGCGCGACTGCCCATGGCCGCTTCTATACTGATAGAGCCAATAACACAGCTTTGTGCGTACAAGTCTTCGGCTCTAAATAAGCCTTGTAGTGCAAATGCAGTGGATGCTTGGGTGCCATTCAATAAGGCTAACCCTTCTTTTGCAGCTAATGTTAGTGGCTCAAGACCTGCAATTTTTAGCCCTTGTGTAGCGCTTATCAGCTCACCTTGATAACGCATTTTACCCTCACCTAATAAAGGCAAACACATATGCGCAAGCGGTGCTAAATCGCCCGATGCACCCACTGAGCCCTTTTTAGGCACGCAAGGGTAAACTTCACTTTTAAGCAGCTGCATAAAAAACTCAAGCACAGCTAAGCGAATACCAGAATAACCGCGCGATAAAGAGTTTATTTTTAGTGTGATCATCAATCTAACGGTGCTGTCATCCATTAACTCACCAATACCTGCGGCGTGTGAAAGCACAATACTGCGTTGTAATAGTTCGAGTTCATCGTCAGCGATTTTAGTATTGGCCAATAACCCAAAGCCAGTATTAATACCATATACAGTGCGATGTTCGTTTATCACGTTTTGGACTGTTTGAGCACTGGCAGCTATTTGCGCCTGTGCATCATTGGCCAGAGTTAAGTGTATGGCTGATTTGTTAATTTTTCTTAGCGTGTTTAAGTCAAGCTGACCCGGTTTGAGTGTATATGAAATCATGACTTGTCCTCATTAAGCATTGGTAGGTCTAGCTGCTGCTGTTGCGCACAGTTTTTTGCAATTTCATAACCCGCATCAGCATGGCGCATTACACCGGTGGCGGGATCGTTCCATAATACTCGAGCAAGACGCTGCTCTGCTTCATCAGTACCATCGGCAACAATCACTACGCCTGAGTGCTGGCTAAACCCCATGCCTACACCACCGCCATGGTGAAGTGATACCCAAGTAGCACCGCCTGCGGTATTAAGCAGGGCATTTAATAGTGGCCAATCGGAGACCGCGTCGGAGCCATCTTTCATACTTTCAGTTTCACGGTTAGGGCTGGCAACTGAGCCTGAGTCGAGATGATCCCGTCCAATAACTACCGGCGCTTTAAGCTCACCGCTTTTAACCATATCGTTAAAGGCAACAGCAAGGCGCGCTCTATCTTTTAAACCGACCCAACAAATACGTGCAGGCAAGCCTTGAAATTGAATTCGCTCACGCGCCATATCAAGCCAATTATGCAGGTGTTTATCATCTGGAATGAGCTCTTTTACTTTTGCATCGGTTTTATAAATATCTTCAGGATCGCCAGATAGCGCTACCCACCTAAATGGACCAATACCTTCACAAAATAATGGACGAATATACGCAGGCACAAACCCAGGGAAATCAAATGCATTACTCACGCCTTCTTCTAGGGCCATTTGACGAATATTATTGCCATAGTCGGTTGTTGCTGCGCCCGCTTTTTGTAGTGCCAGCATCGCCTTTACTTGGACTGCCATTGACTGTTTAGCCGCTTTTACAACTGCTTGTGGGTTATCGATTCGCATTTTAGCTGCGTATTCCATACTCCAATCTTGTGGCAGGTAACCGTTAAGTGGATCATGAGCTGAGGTTTGATCGGTAACTATATCGGGAGTAATACCACTCTTTACCAAGGTACTAAACACATCGGCGGCGTTACCTAGTAACCCCACAGAAAGCGCTTCTCCTTTTATGCAAGCATCTGTTATTAATTTTAGTGCATGCTCAAGATCTGTGGCTTTTACATCGACATATCCTGTTTTTATCCGAAAATCGATACGGCTTTCATCACATTCCACCACCAAGGCACTAAAGCCTGCCATAGTAGCCGCTAATGGTTGTGCGCCCCCCATACCTCCAAGGCCACCCGTTAATACCCACTTACCTTTAGCATTACCAGCAAAATGCTGTTTTGCCATAGCCACAAACGTTTCGTAAGTGCCTTGCACTATGCCTTGAGAGCCAATGTAAATCCAAGACCCAGCGGTCATTTGGCCATACATCATCAAGCCTTTTTTATCTAACTCGTTAAAGTGCTCCCAGTTTGCCCAGTGCGGTACTAGGTTTGAATTGGCAATTAACACACGTGGTGCATTGCTATGAGTTTTAAATACACCCACCGGTTTGCCTGATTGCACTAATAGAGTTTCGTCATCTTCTAGGCGTTCAAGCGTTTCAATTATTTTGTCATAACTTGGCCAATCACGGGCAGCACGGCCAATCCCGCCATACACCACCAAAGCTTGAGGGTGCTCTGCAACATCAGGGTCTAAATTATTCATTAGCATGCGTTTAGCCGCTTCGGTTTGCCAGCTTTTGGTGGTTATTTGATTGCCATGTTGCGCGCGTATTGTGCGCTGTGTGTCCAGTCGATGATTCATTGTTCACTCCTGTTAAATAGTGTTATGCGTTATGCGCTTTATTATTATTTTTAAATGTTAATTGTCCGCCCAAGCGGTACTTACTGCCCGGCGATATAAGTCGTGCAAAGCTAACAATCCCGTTAACCGACCAAGTGCGGCGTATTACTTGTAAACAAGGCTCTTCGTTATATAGGTTAAGCCATTGACACATTTCACTGCTTGGTGTAATAGCCTCTACGGTATGCCTTGCTTGTGTTAATGGGGCAACTGTTGATAGGTATTCGTGTGGGGTGAGAGCGGTAAAATCTTGTTGTAAATAATCCTTGGCAAGTAACGGGTTTACAAAGCGTTCTTCAACTTGCAAGGGGCTGTCATTTTCGTTATGAATAATGACACTTCTATACACCACACTATCTACCTCAACACCTAAAGCAATAGCAATTGGCGCCACGGCATTGATTGATTCCAACACCTGTACTGTGCAGCTGTAGTTTCCGTTTCGCTCTTTGACTTCATGTGCAATGTTTTTTATTTCGAGTAATGATGACTGCGACTTAAAGCTTGCGACAAAAGTACCTAGCCCTTGGCTACGGGTTAAAATGCCTGTATCAGTTAGCTCACTTAACGCTCGACGTGCGGTCATTCTGCTTACCGCAAACTGCTTTGCCAGTTCATTTTCTGAGGGCACGCGTTGGTTTTCAAGCCAAAGCCCACTGCGTATTTTGTCCACAATAAACTGTTTTATTTGTGTAAATTTAGGTGTTGGCATAAACGCTTTTGGTGTATTAAAAATAAACAATACTTAATAAGATGGCATAATTACCTTGTATATACAAGATGTGTTGTTAAACTCGTTTGAACATTATCGCGGAGAAACTTATGCAAGCCACAGAATCTACAGAACAGTTAAATGATATCGATTTATTGCTCACAGATGCCAACATTGCGACCATGGATAGCAATATTGATGCGCCTTATGGGGCGATAGAAAATGCGGCGCTAGCTATTAAAAATGGCAAAATAGTGTGGCTAGGTAAACAAGCTGATTTACCTAATTTTGATGTGTTAGCCACCCCGATATTAAGTGTAAAAGGACAATGGTTAACCCCAGGCTTAATTGATTGCCATACACATTTAGTGTTTGCCGGTTCTCGTGCGCAAGAGTTTGAGCAGCGTTTGCAGGGCGTGAGCTATCAGCAAATAGCAGCGCAGGGAGGGGGAATAGCAAGTACAGTTAAAGCAACCCGAGAGGCTGACCACGAACAGTTATTTGTAGCAGCAAAAGAGCGTTTAAATGCATTGTTAGCTGAAGGGGTGACGACGGTTGAAATTAAGTCAGGGTATGGGCTTGATATAGACAATGAGAAAAAAATATTGGAGGTGGCTAGGCTGTTAAATCAACATCACCCCATTGAAGTGGTTAACACCTTTTTAGGGGCACATGCGCTACCTTTGGAGTTTAAAAACCGCAGTGATGATTACATAGATTTGGTATGTAATGAAATGCTAAGCACGCTTGTTGAACATGACCTAGTGGATGCCGTTGACGTTTTTTGTGAAGACATTGGCTTTAGCTACGCACAAACTCAACGCGTATTTGATGCAGCTAAAAAACAGGGTTTGGCAATCAAGTGTCATGCCGAGCAATTATCAAATCAACACGGTGCAGCGCTGGTAGCACAATACAATGGCCTGTCGGCTGATCATTTAGAATACCTTGATGAAGCAGGCGTTAAAGCTATGGCAAACGCAGGCACTGTGGCGGTATTACTGCCTGGGGCTTTTTATTTTTTAAAAGAAACGAAATACCCACCAATTGAACTGTTAAATAAATACAAGGTTCCCATCGCAATTGCCAGTGATTTTAATCCCGGCACATCACCATTATGTTCGTTGCAATTAATGATGAATATGGCCTGCACCTTATTTAATTTCACTCCAGAGCAGGCATTAACTGGCGTAACAGCACATGCGGCTCGTGCTTTAGGTTTTACTGATAGAGGGGTGTTAAAAGTTGGCGCTCGCGCAGATATCGCTCATTGGCAAATTGACCACCCTGCACAATTAAGTTATCAGTTTGGGGTAAATAAACTGTTAAATTTATGGATATTGGGTAAACTTAGTTAGTTTGTATAAAATTAACTCTTAAACCTATGTTTTATTTAATGTCAGTGAGTACGTCAGCTATGGATGGAACGTTATTGAGCTACAGCAATTTAGCTATTTTTTTAAGTGGTGCACTTTTAATGGCAATGGTTGCCACGCTATTAACCGTTAAAAGTAACGTAATGAGACTCAGCTTTTTATGTACTGGGCTCATTGGCTTAGCTATGGTCAGTAGCGCAATACCTTGGCTCGCTATTTTACTAGCGCTAGGTTTTGGTTTTAATTTATATCAAGCGAAGTTACAAAAGCAAAAAAAACCATTTCTTATCAGTGCCTGTGCAAGCGCATTATTTGCTTTATTGTTAATAGGGTATCTCTTTTTTACGCTGCATTTAGCGTGGTTGCTCATGGCTATTTTACTGCTCTCAGTCAGTGGTTTTTTAGCTGATAATGAGCCTAAAGCTACTACGCCTTTAAAGCCACAAACTGAGCCTGAGGTGTATGTTGAAAACTCACCCTTAGTCAGCTTCCCCGATAAACAACAGTTACGTCAAAAGTATAATGAGCTTATTGATGAAGGTTCATTCAGAGCCGCACTTATTGTATTAAGGCTAGAGGGGTTTGCGCAGGTAAATCAGCATATTGGACGAGATTTTGGTGACTTATTGTTGTCGCAGTCGGCAAATCGAATAAAAGACTTACTAGACAGTGATGAAGTGTTGTTCCTTGCTCCGCATGCTAAATTAGCGCATTTAGGCGGGTTAAATTTTGCGTTTATTTGTGATCTACAAAGCCATAATCATTTACATCAACAGCTTATCAAGCAAATTATTGGCGCTACATTAAAGCCCTTTAACGTGGCTAATTGCACTATTGAAGTAAAGGTAAGAGCCAGTTATGTTCATTGCGATCAACAAAGTACGAGCTTTGATGATTTAATTAGTTATGCGTATTTGGCACTTGATAGTCAGCCAAGCAAACAAATAGTGGCTTATCATCAACAAATGACGGTTGAGCATTTAGAGCAACAAGCGCGATTAACAGAGCTTGCGAATATCAGCTTTGCTGATGAGTTTGAGCTGTTTTTTCAACCCGTTATTCGCAACGGCGATGGTCAAATTGAATTTTTAGAATTGTTATTACGTTGGCAACACCCCACGCAAGGCACCTTATCGGCAAGCCGATTTATAAATGATATTAGAATTGCAGGGCTTGGTTATTCACTGGCTACCTTTGTTATAGAGCGTGCTGGCGAATTAGCCATGGCACTTCGTATGGAAGGGATGTCGGTACCTTTGAGTGTTAATTTATTTGGCCCAGAAATGCTCAATGAAGAGTTTGTTGATTTTGTTTACGGAGTAATTGGTGAGCATCAACTCAGGCCAGGCGATTTAATTATTGAATGTCCGCTTCATGTTTTTACCAGCCTAGATGATAAAGGCAGAGCCATGATCGCAAGGCTTAACAGTTTAGGTTTAAAAGTGTGTGTTGATGGTTTAGGTGATAACCCTGTATTACTTTCTAAGTTACCTAGTTTAGCGGTGGAATATATTAAAGTATCGCCTGCATTAACTGCAGACTTTAGTAATCAAAATAATATACGCAGCTTAGTAAGCGGTATGGTAGAAATGCATAATCAGCAACAAACAAAAGTGATTTTTGAAGGTGTTGAAACACTGGACCAACTTAAATTTGTGAAAAGTTTGAAAGCTTATGCCTCACAAGGCTACTACTTCGGACACCCTTTAAGTAGCTTGGGGTTAATGAGTTGGTTTAAACAGTGGTTACAGGCACAAGAAGACTAGGGAAGATTAGATTTTTTGCTTTGTTTGTAGGTAGATATTTACTAAGGCACTGATTACTTGACCACATTGTAATTTACCCGCAGCAAGAGAGTGAGGATGTTGCGAGGGTGCTGCTTCGCATAAATGTAAATAAGCACTGTGATAATTACTTGCAGCTAAATAAACATAATGCTCGCCATCGCTAACATCAAAACCGCAATAATTAAATGCGCTTGCAGGCATGTTGGTTAGGCTATCTAAATCAACTTCTATTCCCAACGGTGCGTTATCAAATGCGTTTAGTGCATTGTTAGTTGCCTCCGTTAAACTTATTTCTCGCCTAACATTAATCGCTTGATAGCTGGTGAAACTAAATTTTGCACTTTGCATTGCATTAAAAATTTGTTGATTATTTTTAAGCTCATGTAAGCCAATTACATGGTAACTGTTAAGGTGCTGCTCTTGATAGGCGTAGTGAAAACCATTGCCACTGTGTCTGCCTTCACACTCTCTAAAGTCGGCATGGGGGTCTAAATTAATGGCGTTAATTGCGCTGTTTTTATATTTTGCAAGCGAGCGAATAATACCTAAGCAGTTGTTATGTCCGCCACCAATAATGATGGGTTCAAGACCTGCTTTAAAAATCATGCTTAAAATTGCTTCAACCCGCACATCAATCTCAGCGCACAACTGACGTAATTGGTCTAAATCGAGAGGATTTTGGTTATCAAGCGGGTGTGCTTGTTCCATTAAGTCATCGAGGTTTACTTCGCCAAGGAGTAACACTTTTTGCATGGCAATAGCGTGATTGTGAGGTTGGTTTAAAAAGTGTTGTAAAAAAGCGGGCCAAGCATGTTGTGCTCCGCCTTTACCTAAATTGGCTCTAGGTCCAATGTCTTCGCAAACGCCCAGTAAAACAAAGCGCATACCAAACTGTGCAGCATCAGTAAGCGCTTGTTGTATATTAACGTTTGCGTCAAGTAATGCCATTGACTGCCACGCTTTTTGTTCACCTGCACGGTTAGAACAAATGCGCTTGAGCGTGCTTTCGTTATATACTTTAAGGTGTGCTGTCACGCTACAGTTCTATTATTTCTAGCTCTAATTCTTCAGCAGAAAGTACAATACCTGTACTGTCGGCATAAACAAAATCATCATCGAAAAATGATACACCCGCAAAGTTAACGCCTATGCCGCTTTCACCCGCGCCTTCACTGTCAGCTGCAACCGGAATTGATCCAATGGCTTGAATTCCTAAATCCAGTTCTTCAAGTTCATCAACATGGCGCAGTGCACCATATACAATAATACCTTGCCAATTGTTTTCAAGTGCCAGCTCAGCCAGTTCAATATCAATTAAGGCTCTACGAGTGGAGCCTCCACCATCAATAAGTAAAATCTGATCTGTACCATCTTGAGAAAGCAATTGACGGATCAGTTCATTATTTTCAAAACATTTTACCGTTTTAATGCGGCCACCAAAACTGTGTCGACCACCAAAGTTGATGAACATAGGTTCAAGCACGTCAACCACATCAGCGAAATGGTCACATAAATCAGAAGTGCTGTAATCCATTATTTTATCCTCAAAAGATACATAAGTTAGTAACTTAGTATACCCTCCTTATATTCAATAACAACGACTTAATTGCAGTAAATTTAGCCAGAAATAGAACTAAATCAATAACACGACTCATAATTTTTTAATAAAATTGTCATCTTTATAAATAAATATTTTTAAAGCTATGGACTGAGCGTTTATAAGTGCGAGAGATTTAAGTTCTGATTGGCGAGACTGTTAAAATTAAACAATACTGTGATCAGGCCGATGATTATATTGTCCATTTGTATAAAGGGAGTTTGTTAATGGTTAAATTTTACTGGTAGCCCTTTTTTGGTTTTTAATGATAGGCATTATTGTTTATTTCATGTAACAAAATTATGTTAATACAAGAAAGCATCACGTTATACTGAACTGGCAAATTTAATATAGGTATTTACAATGAACTTTTTACAGAATCTAACGATTAAACGTCGTTTACAATTTAACGCATTAATCGTTGGCTTAGCCATGATTGTTATGCTGTGCATCATCATTTATGAAGCACGTATTATGCTTAAATTAAATGAAACTATTCAGTACGCTGAAGAGCTAGATGTGCATGAGCTTTCGATGCGTAAATACGAAAAAGACTTTTTGTTTTACAAAGATGAGTCTAGTTTAGAGCTATTTGCGCAAGAATATAAAAAACTACAATTTAAACTAGAAAAGCTATCTGTTTTATCTGCAGATTTAAATATTGCTACGGCTCAGGTCAATCAATTTTCTACGTTAGCCCAACAGTACTATGACGACTTTCAAAATGTTGTAAAACTACAGCGTAAAATCGGGTTGCACCCAAAAGACGCTTTATATGGCGAGCTGAGAGAAGCAGTTCATAAAATAGAAACATTGCTTAGTGAGCAAAATAATTACCAATTACTCACCACTATGCTACAGCTGCGTCGAGCTGAAAAAGATTTTATGCTACGTTTAGATACCAAGTATTTAGATCGATTTAATAAATTAGCAAGCGAGTTAAAACAACAAGTAAATGCTGCAGAGCTACCTAATAATTTACGCAATCAATTGGTCTCGTTAATGACCAACTACCAAAATAAATTTACTGCATTGGTAGAGGCGCAGGTGGAATTAGGCGTCGATTTAAATTCGGGTGCCCTAGGGAAAATGAGAATAAGTGTTAAGAAAAGTGATGAAGTGGTTACTTTGATCACTAATGCGACTAAAGAGCAAGTAACTGAAACGGCGCAGCAGGCGCAATTATTAGCAATAGTCATTTTTATAATTGCTAGTATCATCGTTATGCTACTTGTGTACTTGACCAGTCGTTCAATTATCCAGCCTATTGAAAAAGTTTATCAAGCAATAGATAAGATAAGACAAAACAATGACTTAAGCTTGTTTATAGAGCATAAAGGGAAAGATGAAGTAACGAGGATGACCATAGACTTTAATAGTTTAATTAGTGACTTTAAAGATCTCATCTACGAAGTAAATACGGCTCTAACAACGCTTAATATAGCAACAGGGAACCTATCTGAAACAACCTCAGCGACTAGCTCTGGTATGCAAGAGCAATTGCATGAAGCGGATATGGTAGCAACCGCTGCTACAGAAATGCAGGCAACGATTCAAGATATTTCACACAATACTGAAGCCGCCGCTAAAAAAGCTGAATCGACCAATGTAAGCGCCCAGCAAGGTCAGGTTGAAGTAGAGTCAACTATTAAGCATATTAATGCCTTATCCGATTCACTTGGTAAAGCTTCCAGCGTGGTGTCTCAGCTAGAAAAAGATGGTGAAACCATAGGTTCTGTACTTGATGTGATACGTGCGATTGCAGAGCAAACTAATTTACTTGCTTTAAATGCTGCCATTGAAGCGGCGAGAGCGGGTGAACAAGGTCGTGGCTTTGCGGTTGTTGCAGATGAAGTGCGCTCACTTGCACAGCGTACGCAAGAGTCAACCAGCGAAATAGAGGGCATTATTAACACCCTACAACAGCGTACTCAAGAAGTTGTGAGTATCATGCACCAATGTCGTACTCAAGGTGGCGAAAGTGCTACACAAGCAACAAAAGCGGGTGAGCTGCTAGGATCAATTACCATTGATGTGCAAACTATTATGGAAATGAGTACACATATTGCTACTGCTATTGATGAGCAAAGTCAGGTGGCTTCTGAGGTAAATAAAAACGTGGTCCGTATTCGAGATATTGCAGAGGGGGCTGCGGCTCACTCACAAACTAATGCGCAAACCAGTGAAGAGGTCTCTGAGCAAGCAAGGGTACTTCATCAAGCGATTTCAAAATATAAGGTTTAACTACTAACAGAAAAAAGTGGCTTAATTGCCGCTTTTTTCTCATTCACAGAGTATAAGTTCAGACTAAATACTAGGGGACAAACTTTATGGGTACGCTGTCTTTGTTGTTTTCATGTTGTTTAACACGCTCTAAATACGTATCCCATAAGCTTGTTTGTTCAGCTTGTAATTTAGCAAAATATTGCCAGCTGAACAGCCCGCTGTTATGGCCATCGTCAAACTCTAAACGTAACGCGTAATGCCCTACCGGCGTAATGGTTTTAATGCCCACTGCTTGTTTATTTAGTACTAACTTCATAGGCTCAGATCCATGGCCTTGAACCTCTGCTGAGGGAGAGTGTACCCGTAAAAACTCAGCGCTAAATATAACTTCAGAGTTATCATCAAAATAAACATCTAAATTTTTACTCACACTATGATAGTGCACTTTTGTAACTTGTTTCATCGTCATCTCGCTTACAAAAAAGCCTCCATATTGGAGGCTTTTAGTATAACTGTTTGTGTTTTCAATTAAAGAATAAAACGACTTAAGTCTTCATCTTCAACTAGCGCACCTAAGTGTTTTTCAACGTAGGCGGCATCGATAACAAGGCTTGAACCCGCTTTTTCAGAAGCGTCATATGAAATCTCTTCCATTAGCCTTTCCATAACTGTATGAAGGCGACGCGCACCGATATTTTCGGTTTTTTCGTTTACTTGCCATGCTGCCTTAGCAATACGCTCAATTGCGTCGTCGCTAAATTCAATAGCGACTTGCTCTGTTTTGAGTAGCTCGCGTTGTTGCTCAGTAAGTGACGCGTGTGGCTCAGTTAATATACGTTTAAAGTCATCGGCTGTGAGTGCTTCAAGTTCAACACGAATAGGTAAACGGCCTTGTAACTCAGGGATCATGTCTGATGGTTTAGACATTTGGAATGCGCCTGAGGCAATAAACAACATGTGGTCAGTTTTTACCATGCCGTGCTTAGTATTAACGGTAGAGCCTTCAATAAGCGGAAGTAAATCACGTTGTACACCTTCACGACTTACATCTGGGCCTGAGGCTTCACCACGTTTACAAATTTTGTCTATTTCATCAATAAACACAATGCCGTTTTGCTCTACTGCAAAAATGGCCTGTTCTTTTAATTCTTCAGGATTAACCAGTTTACCGGCTTCTTCTTCAGTAAGTAACTTAAACGCTTCTTTAATTTTAAGCTTACGCTTAGTGCGTTTATCACCACCCATGTTTTGAAACATTCCCTGTAACTGGTTGGTCATTTCTTCCATACCAGGAGGAGCCATAATTTCAATATTAGGTTGAGCTTGGGCTAAATCAATATCAATTTCTTTGTCATCTAATTGGCCTTCGCGTAACTTTTTACGAAACGATTGGCGTGTCGATGAATTTTCATCGCGCTGAACTTCACCGTATTGATCTTTCGCTGGAGGCAGTAATACATCTAATATACGTTCTTCAGCCGCTTCTTCAGCGCGATGTTTGAACTTTTTAGTTTGTTGCTCTCGTGTCATTTTAATTGAAACATCAACTAAATCACGGATGATAGTTTCAACTTCTTTACCGACATAACCTACTTCTGTAAATTTAGTGGCTTCAACTTTAATAAAAGGTGCGTTGGCAAGCTTTGCTAAACGACGAGCAATCTCAGTTTTACCTACACCCGTAGGGCCAATCATTAAGATATTTTTTGGCGTTACTTCTGCGCGTAAGTCTTCGTTTAACTGCATACGGCGCCAGCGATTACGAAGGGCAATAGCAACCGCTTTTTTCGCTTTAGCTTGGCCAATAATATGTTGGTCTAGCTCATGAACAATTTCTCTTGGGGTCATATCAGACATAGCGAGTTCCTATTACAATTCTTCGATAGTTTGGAAGTTATTCGTAAATACACAGATGTTGCCAGCAATTGTTAGACTTTTCTCTACAATTTCACGAGCACTTAAGTCGGTATTTTCTAATAAGGCGGTTGCAGCTGATTGCGCAAAGTTACCGCCGCTGCCAATTGCGATTAGGTCGTTTTCTGGTTGCACCACGTCACCGTTGCCGGTGATAATTAGCGAAGCTGTTTCATCAGCAACAGCAAGTAAAGCTTCAAGTTTACGCAGGGCACGATCGCTACGCCAATCTTTAGCCATTTCTACAGCAGCTTTAGTGAGGTTACCTTGGTGCATTTCTAGTTTGCTTTCAAAACGTTCGAAAAGAGTAAAGGCATCAGCAGTGCCGCCAGCAAACCCAGCGATAACTTTGCCATTATAAAGGCGTCGAACTTTTCGGGCATTGCCCTTCATTACTGTGTTACCAAGAGATACTTGGCCGTCACCACCAATAACAACTTTGTCATCACGGCGTACACTTACGATTGTAGTCATGTTATTCCTCATCATCGCGCTGCAAGAGGCAGCGCGTAAAAAACGATTATGAAGAGGTTATATGGGTGAATGGTTTAAATTCAAGTCCAGCCCCAAATTCCGCAGCCGACAATATTAATTCGTTTAAGTTTGTTCTTGTCACTTTCTGCATGACGCTTGGTTTCATAAGGCCCTAAACGCACTTTGTACCAAATACCATTGCTGCCTGTGGTTTTTTTGATTTCTGAAATTAATCCGGCAAAGGCTATTTTAGCTTTTAAGGTTTCAGCTTGCTGATGGGTTCTAAATGAACCACATTGCATGACATAAGGCCCTTTTTGTTCAAGTTCTTTTACTTCAACCTGAATCTCATGCTCTTTAATTTCTTTAATAAATTTAGGTGGCCGCGGTTTAGCTATTTCTACTTGTTTTTCGGGTGTTGGATTTGCTTGCTTTTCAACAAGCTCTGGATCGGCATTGTTTTTAACAAACCAGAGTCCGTATGCAAAACCACCGATTAGTAACAAGGCAATAATGATTAACAAAAACGGGAAGGGTTTTTTAGCCGGCTCTTGTTTAGTGTTTTTTCTATTTTTTGGTTTTTTATTAATATAATCGTGCTGTGCCATGGTGTTATATGTGGCCTTACCTAAATCATGTCTGTAGGGTCTACGTCTAAACTCCAGCGAACTTTTTGTGCAAGTTTGCTAGTGCTGAGATAATCAACCATTTGCGCGAGATACTGATGTAGTATGCGTCGATCTTGCGCTTGAATATGTAATTGAAAACGATACATTCCCGCAATTTTTTCTAAAGGCGCGGGGATCGGTCCGAGCAATTGTATACCAGATACCCCATTGACAGGAACCAAATCCGTTAGAAAGTCGACGACTTGCTTTATGTTATGCCCTTGTGCGCGAACAATTGCCATACTCGTAATGGGTGGCAACTGTGCATCACTTCGCTCAGTGAGTGCAAAGCGGGCAAAATCTTGATAGCCATTATTAACTAAGTCTTGTAATAGCGGGTGCTCAGGAAAGTGCGTTTGTAATAATACTTCACCGGGTTCGCCAGAACGTCCCGCGCGTCCTGCAACTTGTGTTACTAATTGTGCTAAATGCTCAGTAGCCCTAAAGTCACACGAATACAAACCACTATCGACATCTAAAATAAGTACTAAGCTAACATCAGCAAAATGGTGACCTTTTGCCAGCATTTGCGTACCAACTAAAATACGTGCGCCGCCTTGGTTTATTTCATCCAGTGCTTTTTCAAGGCTACCTTTACGCCGAGTTGAATCACGGTCGATACGGCTGATCGGGGTGTCTGCAAATTCACTACTCAAAAACTCTTCTATTTGCTCGGTGCCCTTGCCGTTAGGAAAGATTTGCGTACTACCACAGTCAGGGCATTGATGTGGTACATGATATTGATCGCCACAATGGTGGCAAATCATTTGGCCTATTGCCTTATGAAAAGTCGCACTGGTGCTGCATCGGCTACATTCACTCAACCAACCACATTCATGACAAATCAAAGTAGGAGAAAACCCACGGCGATTTAAAAATACCATCACCTGCTTTCCCCTATTCAGGTGCTGGCGCATTATTGCAAGACTGGCATGCGCAATACCGGCTCTATCAGGCTGACCTTTCATGTCGAGCAGCTTAAACTGATTATCGCGGGCGGTTTGTGCGCGCTCACTTAATGTAAGCAACTGGTATTTGTTATTAATAGCTTTATGCAGTGTTTCTAGTGCTGGCGTGGCGCTACCTAAAATAAGTGGAATTTGATGCTGATAGGCACGATACGCAGCTAAATCACGGGCATGATAGCGTAAAGTGTCTTGTTGTTTAAATGAGGCATCATGCTCCTCATCAACCACAATCATCCCAAGCTTTAAAAATGGCAGAAAAATACTCGAACGGGTACCTATAACAATGGCGCAACTGCCTTTTTCACAAAAGCGCCATGTTTGCAGACGCTCGTTATCGGTTAATGCCGAGTGCCATAACATAATAGGGGTGTCAGGAAAGCGACGTCTAAAACGATTGACCGTTTGAGGCGTTAGCCCGATTTCAGGAACGAGCACTAACGCCTGTTCGCCACGTTTTAATACTTCTTCTAGGCATTGCAGGTAAACTTCGGTTTTTCCGCTGCCAGTGACACCTTCTAGCAAAAAGCTATTAAACCCCGTACTTTGATTAATTGCAGTGCAGGCAATGGCTTGCTCTTTATTTAAACGGGGTTTGCTGCCAACCGTTGGCGAGGTATGTTGCCATTGATTGTCGTGCTCAATGGTTTGAATTATTAGCTCTTTATCTAAAAGGGTATCAATGGTTTTTTTATTAAACCCGAGGGCTTTGAGTTCGGTTAATGATGATTTACCGGATGCTGATAATTGCTTAAGCAAATTAAGCTGTGTTTTAGCTTTTAAAGACGGTAAAAGTGCCCCCTTTTCGCTTAATGTCACCATGTTTATACTGGTTTTATCAGGGCACTCACCTTGGCGCAGTGCACTGGGCAATGCAATATGAATAGTTTCACCGAGTGGATAGCAATAATAACGCGCTGTAAATTTCAGTAGCTCTAAATGCTGCGCAGATAACACCGGTGAGTCGTCAATAACTTCAATAATAGATTTTATTTTGCCTTCGGGGACTGCTGTTTCCGCTTTTAAGCTAAGAATAACCGCTACTTTACGTTGATTACCAAAAGGGACTAACACGCGCATACCAGGCTGTAATTGAGTCAGCGGTACTAATTGCTCATCCACTTTATAATCAAAGGTGCGAGGCAAGGGGACTTTTATTGCAACTTCAGCAAAACGCATAACAACTCAACCAATTAACGTAATGGTTTAATGTACTAAAAATAGCATTAAAAGCCTACCGACAAATCAGTAATGGATAGGTGTTTGCCGACTTTTTAGCAAAAAGGGTAATTAAAGCTTGTGTGCGTGCGGGTTGTTGGATAAAATTCGCGACCAATAAATTTGTTTTAACGACGTATGGTGCCAGACTTCGGGTTTGGAGAGCGATGCGGCCTTAACTAGAGGTTCCTATGAAAGAAGGTATTCACCCTAAGTACGAAGTAATTTCTGCAACTTGTTCATGCGGAAACAAATTCGAAACTCGTTCTACTCTGTGTAAAGACATTCACTTAGACGTATGTTCTGCGTGTCACCCGTTTTACACTGGTAAGCAAAAGATTTTAGACACTGGCGGCCGTGTTGATCGCTTCAACAAGCGCTTCGGTGCACTTAGCAGCAAAAAATAATTTTTTGTTTCTATGTAAAAAAAAGCACCTTAGGGTGCTTTTTTTGTGGCCAAAATTTACTTTCCTACCTGCTTTCTTAGCAATTTTGTATTTATTTTTTTTGCATAACTATTTCCTGTTCTTATTCTGAGTATGCATAAACATTTGCAGACAAAACAGCCAATATTCTCTATATTTTTATTTGTTAAACTTTAAAGATGGTACTCAAATGCAGGTAACGTGAGGTTATTTGTGTTTAAAGTTAAATAAAATTCGGTATTTCACTATTTTAATTTAAGACTAAAAAATACGCTTTATAAAAATAGAACAAGGGCAAAAAGTACCTGTGTTTTTCATTTTTATGACGAATTTATATTTTAAAAATGTCAGGATAATCTAGGGAAGTTGCTGATAAATCACTTAAAATTAACAGTTCTAGCATATAACAGGATAGACCTGATATTGCTTGGAATTTAAAAATAATAAAGGTATCGTAGATTAAAACTACCTCTCACTTTAACTTAAATTGCAGGATATAATCGCGTTATGTCAGATTTTCGTGAACAAGCACTACATTACCATGCCCATCCCGTTCCAGGTAAAATCAGTATTGAGCTGACCAAGCCCGCTGAGACGGTTAAAGACCTCGCGCTCGCATACAGCCCCGGTGTCGCAGAACCTGTTCGTGAAATTGCCGCTGATCCAGCAAATGCCTACAAATATACTGGTAAAGGAAATATGGTTGCGGTTATTACTAACGGCACCGCAATTTTAGGCTTAGGTAATTTAGGTCCACTGGCTTCAAAACCCGTTATGGAAGGTAAAGCGCTACTATTTAAGCGTTTTGCAGGGTTAGACTCTATAGATATTGAAGTTAAGCACCGTACTACCGAAGACTTTATTAACACGGTGGCTAATATTGCCGACACTTTTGGTGGAATTAATTTAGAAGATATTAAAGCGCCCGAGTGTTTTGAAATAGAAAAAGCGCTTATAGAGCGTTGTAGCATTCCTGTTTTTCATGATGATCAGCATGGTACGGCTATTGTAACGGCTGCGGGTATGCTAAACGCGCTGGAAGTACAGGGCAAAGCAATTGAAGATGCAATTATTGTATGTTTAGGTGCCGGCGCTGCAGCTGTTGCCTGTATGGAGCTTTTAATTAAATGTGGCGCGTTGCGTGAACATATTTATATGTTAGATCGCAAAGGAGTTATTCATACGCGTCGTGATGACTTGAATGAATATAAGCAATTATTTGCAAACAATACCGATAAACGTACTTTACAAGATGTAATTGAAGATGCCGATGTGTTTGTGGGTGTATCGGGCCCTAATTTATTAGCCCCTGAAGATTTAAAATTAATGGCTGATAGACCCGTGGTATTTGCTTGTTCAAACCCCGATCCTGAAATCGATCCGCAATTAGCACACGCTGCACGTAACGATTTAATTATGGCTACAGGTCGCTCTGATTATCCGAATCAAGTTAATAACGTATTGTGTTTTCCGTTTATTTTCCGTGGTGCGTTAGATGTACGTGCCAGTGAAATAAACGACGAGATGAAAATTGCTGCTGTAGAAGCAATTCGTAGTATTGCTAAAGAGCCCGTACCGACTGAAGTGCTTACTGCCGCAGGCATCGACAAATTAGAGTTTGGTGCTAAATATATTATACCAAAACCAATGGATCCACGTTTGTTACCACGTATAGCTAAAGCGGTTGCGCAGGCGGCGGTAGACTCTGGCGTTGCACAAATTGATATGCCAGAAAACTACATGGCGTAATTGTTAAGTATAAATTAGCGCAAAAAAAACCTCAGCATTTGCTGAGGTTTTTTTGTATAAAGACCCTTCTAGTCTTCATTTAAAATAGGCACTTCTAGTCCCATTTCTTGCATTATTTTCTTCACTTCTTCAGGTACTTTTTCTGCGTTATCTTTACGCAAATCATCATCATTAGGCAGCGGTTGCCCGGTAAACGCATGCAAAAACGCTTCGCATAAAAGCTCGCTATTTGTTGCATGACGTAAGTTGTTTATTTGACGACGAGTACGTTCATCAGTTAATACTTTTAATACATTTAGCGGGATCGAAACGGTGATCTTCTTTACTTGTTCGGATTTTTTCCCGTGTTCTGCGTATGGGTGAATATATTCACCATTCCATTTAGCCATAAGATGTATCGTTGCCTCAGATTATAAATTGCTCACACAGCATCAAAGCGTGTAAATATGCGTGAAATTCTATCGGTTTAAAAAAGATAGTCAAATACTAGTTATTTAGCTATCTAGACATTTAAATGTTTTGACATCTTAAATTGCATGCGCTACCTTTTAGACGTCTAAACATCCAAATTAGTAAAGGTAGCGAAAATGAGTGAAAAAAATAAGGCAACAATTGCTGTTCGTAGTGGAATAGAAGCCGACAAACAGCATGGTGCGGTTGTTCCACCGCTTTATTTATCAACAACTTACTCATTTGCTGACTTTGATACAAAGCGTCAATATGATTATGGCCGCAGTGGTAACCCTAATCGTGACATTTTGGCTGAGGCGCTCACGGAGCTTGAAGGTGGCGCTAAAGGTATTATTACCGCAACAGGCATGGCAGCCGTTCACCTAACAACACAATTACTTAATAGTGACGATACGTTAGTGATCCCTCATGACTGTTATGGGGGCAGCTATCGCTTATTTACTTCGCTAGAAAAGCGCGGCTTATTAAAACTAGAAGTGGTCGATTTTACCAAAAGCGACAGTTTGACACGCATCCTTGCTATTAAACCTAAGCTGATTTGGATTGAAACACCTAGCAATCCTATTTTACGCCTAACAGATATTAAAGCGGTAACTGATACAGCTAAACAGTGTGGTGCACTGGTTGCCGCCGACAACACGTTTTTATCGCCAGCATTACAAAACCCGATTAAGTTTGGCGCTGATATTGTGGTGCACTCAACCACAAAATATATCAATGGCCATTCAGACGTTGTTGGTGGCGCGGTTATCGCAGCGACTGCTGAGTTAGGTGAAGAGTTAGCGTGGTGGGCAAATAACATTGGCATCACTGGCGCGCCATTTGATAGCTATTTAACGCTCAGAGGCTTACGTACGTTAAACGTGCGTTTAAGGCAACACCAAGAAAATGCACTCGCCATTGCACAGTATTTAGAACGCTCCCAGTTTGTTGCCCAAGTTTACTACCCAGGTCTTGAATCACACCCTCAACATGCGCTAGCTAAGGCGCAACAGCTTGGCTTTGGTGCTATGGTTAGTTTTGATATAAAAGGCGATATAAACGATGCTGCAGCGTTTTTAACGCGCTTAAATGAATTTAGCTTAGCGGAATCATTAGGTGGAGTAGAAAGTTTGATTTGTCACCCTGCGACTATGACCCACGCCGGCATGGACGCAACCGCGCGTGCAGAAGCCGGAGTAGGCGACACGCTTATTCGTATCTCGGTGGGTATTGAAGATGTAAATGATTTACTCGCTGACTTAGACGGGGTATTTAATTTGGTGCGCCCAGGACAAGCCGATCCCGGCCTATCGGCAAAAAGTGGTGCTAGTGAATCATTTGGTTCAGCAAAGTTAAACGCGGCGCATCCGGCGTTATGGTAGTGCATACCAATCTTCAAAATACAAAACATAAATGCGAGTCGGTATTAATATGGTAAATCAGGTTCATAAATTTGGTGGTTCGAGTTTAAGCTCAGCGGATCGCTTTAAAAGTGTCGCAAATATTATTTTAACTCACGCTCAAGCTGGGGATTGTGTGGTGGTATCGGCTGCCGGTAAAACCACCGATACCTTAGTTAAACTGTGGCAAAGCTACCAACAGCAAGACACTCAAGCTATTGCTGATATTGTATTGCTATTGAGTAACCATCAAATAGCTCTGATTGAGCAATTATTAATAGCTAACGCTAAGCACCATGCGCTTGATTTACTTGAAACTGAGCTCAGTATTATTACCAAGCAGGCTAAGCAAGGGACATTAGCTGAAGCTGCGTTATTAGCACATGGTGAATTGTGGTCTGCAAGGTTACTAAGCGCTTACTTAGAACAGCTTAACGTTAGCGCTTGTGCCCATGACGCTAGGCAGTTATTTACGTTAGATGCCGGACAGCTGCAGCATGCTAATAATCAGCAGCAGTGCTTAAAAGCCATACAGACGAGTAAAATCAATGTAGTTACGGGGTTTGTTGCGGCTGATTTACATGGTGAAACAGTGACCTTAGGGCGAAATGGCAGCGATTACAGTGCCACTTTATTAGCGCGGTATTGCAATGCCAAAAAAGTCTCTATTTGGACTGACACTCAAGGTGTTTTTAGTACTGATCCGCGTAAGGTCGCTAATGCGGTTAAGTATGCGCGAGTGTGCCGTGATCAAGCTAATTTATTAGCGAGGTTAGGTAATCCAGTATTACACGCCAAAACATTATCGCCATTAAAAGATACCGATATAGAATTAGTTGTTCTCAGTAGTTACGATCCTCAAGGCAGTCATACCGAAATAGTTAAACTAGGAATGAGTAAACAAAAACGCTTTTTAACCACAGTAAATAATGTGGATTTACTCATTGTTGATGATCTGAGTGAAGGCGAAGTAGCACATGTTAGCCAACTTATTCAGCATAGTTTGCATCACTTTGAACACGAAGGCGAAATCTACTTACTAGTCCCTGCGTCAGCGACACATCAGGTGGCTAATTATTTTGCTGGCCGCGCCAATATTAGTGAGTCAAACTTAAATGGGGTGGCGATTATTGCACCTGATCAAGAGGTAGCGCCGCTTGGTAAGCAAAGTGAAGCCTTATTACAAACACAATCTATCCAGCCTCGGTTTACCCATTACGGTGAGGGATATACGTTACTATTAACCGATCAAGTACTTGAAAGTGATGTGCTGAGCCTGTTACATGACAAGCTCATTAATAAAGCACAAGAAATAGCTTTAATTATTGCAGGACTTGGCAATGTAGGTGCTGAGTTTATGCGCCAACTACCTGCTCAACTAGCACGCTTATCAACTGATTTTAACGTCAAGTTAGTAGCGCTTTTACGCTCAGAGCAGATGCTGGTGAATGCTAATGGATTAGACTGTGAAAGCTGGCAACTTCAATGGGAAAACCATGCAAGCTCCTATAAACAAGCCGATTTATTGTCATACATAGATACTCTTGAGTATGAACATAAAATAGTGATCGACATTACCGCCAGTGAACATTTTAGTCAGCTTTATAGTAAGTTAGTTGAATTAAACTGCCATCTAATTAGTGCTAATAAATACGCGGGAACCGCATCGCTTTCGTGGTATCAAACACTACGTGAAAGCCTTGCTCAACGTGGCTTACATTGGCGTTATAATGCAAGTGTAGGGGCCGGACTACCGATTAATTTTGCCTTGGCTGATTTACAAAATAGTGGCGATAAAATAACGCGAATAGAAGGCGTGTTTTCAGGCACGCTGTCATGGTTATGCAGTATGTATGATGGCAGTAAAGCGTTTTCAGATTTAGTTCTAGAAGCGCAAGCTTTGGGGTTCACAGAGCCTGATCCTCGAGAAGACTTATCTGGACGAGATATGCAACGTAAGTTGCTTATTTTAGCGCGTGAATTAGGTATTGAATTGGAACTTGATGACATTTCTTTATCCGCTTTGATGCCCGATGAGTTAAGTGCAGGCAGCTGGAATGACTTTATTGATAATAAGGCTCGTTTAGATGCATTTATTGAGCAGCATGCGCAAGCGGCTCAGCAACAAAATGCTGTACTGTGCTACACCGGGTTATTAGAGTTTGAAAACAACACGCTAAACGCTAAGGTAGGGATTACCTATGTACCAAAAAGCGAAGCGGTTGCGAATTTGACCCCTGGCGATAATATTTTTGTGATTAATACCCAGTGGTATAACCAAAACGCATTAGTGATACAAGGCCCCGGTGCGGGTAAAGAAGTGACTGCTGCTGGCGTTCACTCTGACTTATACTGGTTGGTACAAAATATTAGTTAGACCATCAAAAAGGCCGCTAATTTGCGGCCTTTTTACTGTTCGCTATATTTAAAATAGCTCTTCTTCAGTTTTAGTGTTTTCTTCAAATATATCATTTGGTTGTGATAACACATACTTGGTAGGAGCGGTGCCTTTTTCAAAGTATTCAAAACGGCTGGTGTAATCGTTTTTATGACTTAATAATCCGGTTTCTAAATCAATACGAATAGAAACTAAGCCTTCAGGTGGTTCGATGGGCGCAGCAGGTTTGCCATCCAGTGCGGCGCGCATAAAATCAACCCATGCAGGCTGAGCTGTTTTTGCGCCTGACTCAGCACCTGATATTTGACCACTTCCTAAGTTGTTATTGTAGGTTGAGCGTCCCAGTGTATTACCTGGGTTATCAAAGCCAACCCAAACTGATGTCATCACATCGCGGTTAAAGCCACTAAACCAAGTATCTACAGAATCATTAGTCGTGCCTGTTTTACCAGAAAGATCGCGACGTTTTAGCGCTTGTGCACGCCAGCCTGTTCCACTCCAACCGGTTTTATGTGACCAGCTACCGCCACCCCAAATAGCACTATTCATTGCGCTGGCAATTAAAAATGCATTTTGTTTAGAGATGATCTGCGGCGCACAATTTGGTGCTACTTGCTCACCTAGCATTAGCGAGCTAGGTGTTGTCGTTTCATCATCACAAATAATGGTGGGATTGGTTTTAAATAACGTATTACCCATTGCATCTTGGATTTGTGAAATAAAGTATGGCTCAATTAGGTGACCGCCATTAGCAAAAGCACTCATCCCACGAGCTAATTCAAGCGGCGTAATGGATGCACTGCCTAATGCCAGTGACTCACTACGATTTATATCTTTATCGTCAAAACCAAATTTTAATAAATGATCGGCTGTTCTTTGCAGTCCAACGCCCCTTAATAAGCGTACGGAAATTACATTCTTAGATTGGGCTAAAGCACGACGAATGCGAATTGGGCCATTATAAATAGCTGGGCTGTTTTTTGGTCGCCATGCAACGCCTTGGCTCTTATCCCATTGATTTATAGGAGCATCATTTAAAATTGACGCTAGTGTGTAGCCTTTTTCAAGCGCAGCTGAATATATAAACGGCTTAATATTTGAGCCTACTTGGCGTTTAGCTTGTACAGCTCGGTTATATTGGCTTTGTTCAAAACTATATCCACCAACAATGGCTTTTATGCGCCCGTCTTGTGGGTCTAAAGAAACAATGGCGCTCGCCGCTTCAGGTATTTGACTTAAAATATAGCTATTATCGTCATTTTTGCGAAGCCATATTTGCATGCCTGGCGTTAGTATATCGCTTGCTGTTTCAGGCGCAAAGCTTTGGCGATAGCGTGTAATAAACTTACGTGCCCATTTTAGGTTATCCCAAGTAAGGGTTGTGCGCTCGCCGCTTTTAAGTATAACTTCAGCGCTTTTATCGCTCACGCTTAACACCGCAGCTGTTTTTAAAGGGCCAAATTCATTAACAGTTTTTAAAGTGTTTAATAATTTCGACTGCGTTAATGGCGGCTCTGTTTGCGGATCCCACAATATGGCTTCAGGGCCTCTAAAACCATGGCGCATATCGTAGGCATGTAGGTTATTAACTAGAGCTGTTTGTGCTGCTTTTTGAACATCTGATTCAACAGAGGTGTACACTTTAAACCCTGAGTTATAGGCTTTATCTATACCGTAGCGTGACACCATTTCTGCTCGTACCATTTCTGAAATGTACGGCGCATATAAGTCAATTTCAGCTCCATGAAAATACGCGGTAATTGGTTGGTTAGTGGCTTCATTATACTGCGCTCTTGAAATATACTTCTCTTCAAGCATTCTTCCTAACACCACATTTCTTCTTGCTTTAGCACGTTCTGGATTACGAATAGGATTAAGTGCCGAAGGGGCTTTTGGTAAACCAGCAATCATTGCCATTTGCGCAAGAGTTAACTCTTTTAGTTCTTTACCATAATAAACTTGAGCCGCAGCACCAATACCAAAGGCACGATTTCCTAATTCGATTTTATTTAGGTAAAGCTCAAATATTTCATCTTTTGAGAGGAGATTTTCGATATGAATGGCAATAAATATTTCTTTTACTTTACGAATGTAGGCTTTTTCTCGTGTTAAAAAGAAGTTACGAGCTAATTGCATGGTAATAGTACTGGCACCTTGCTTTTTCTCACCAGTAGAAATAAGTACTAGCGCTGAGCGCACAATACCAATTGGATCAATACCGATATGATCGTAAAAGCGGTTATCTTCAGTTGCCAAAAAAGCCTGCAATAAAGGCTGGGGAATTTGGTCTATAGTTACAGGGATCCGTCTTTTTTCACCAAATTGGTTGATTAAAAGCCCATCTTTAGTAAATACTTGCATAGGCGTTTGTAATTGCACGTTTTTTAAAACTTGCACGCTGGGAATATCGGATTTAACGTAGTAATAAAGGCTGAGCAATGTAATTAGTGCAAGTAATGCACAAATGATCAAAAATTGTAAAGTTCTTTTTAATAAAATCACTGATATTTCCCTAAACGGACTCCCAATTACAGGTTGAG
>NZ_JASDDA010000038.1:0-37847 GCF_030407645.1 Pseudoalteromonas sp. APC 3495
TCTGACCATTTACTTTTCATCTTATTAACCTTTCTTTATCCTCTGCATTCTGTGTATTATTTGAACTTTGTTTAAATTACGTTACGCTGGCCTTAGGGCTTTAAAACTGCTGTAAATTGACAGTAATTACGGTTTTTGATAACGTATGGCAAAATTTGGTATGACCAATTTACCTTTTGGTCAGGTCATTCAGTTAAAAGCCTTATTTAATGGGCTGCTAGCACTTATACAACGCGGACGTTGATTGATGTCTTTAAAAATTAAAGCGGCAAAATTATCTGATGTTATTTTACAACAACTTGAGAACATGATTCTTGAGGGGTCGTTAGCACCAGGAGAAAAGTTACCACCGGAGCGTGAACTCGCTAAGCAATTTGAAGTGTCGCGTCCGTCGTTGCGTGAAGCCATTCAAAAGCTTGAGGCAAAAGGGCTCGTAACCCGTCGTCAAGGTGGTGGAACGTATGTAAAAAATCAATTGGAGGAGGGGCTGACTGATCCGTTGTTTGATTTGATCAGTAAACACCCCGAATCGCAATTTGATTTATTAGAATTTCGTCATGCGCTAGAGGGAATTGCGGCTTATTACGCAGCACTTCGCGGAACAAGTAACGATTTTGCAAAAGTAAAACAGAGCTTTGATCAGATTGCATTAGCTAAAGATGAATTAAAGCAAAAAGCCAAAGCGATTAATGACTTTCATTTTTGCATCGCTGAGGCGTCTCATAACGTAGTGTTACTGCATTTAGTAAGAGGGATGCAAAGCTTACTTGAGCAGAATGTTTTACAAAATTTAACGGTGTTACTTAAAAAGTCAGATATAAGCAGCCAATTAGCTGAGCATAGACGCTTATTAATGGATGCAGTGATTGACGGTAATCCTGAACAAGCTCGCTTAGCGAGTAATGCGCATTTAGCCTATATTGAAGAAGCATTGCTTGAAGCGGGTAAAGAGCATTCGCGAATTGAACGTAGTTTAAGACGCACCAAACAAAATTAAGCAAGTACATTCACTGTTAACTTGATTTAACAGCGAAGTATTCAATACATAAAATTAGTATTTTAAACATAAGGAAACCTCCATATGTCTGAAGTCAATAAAATTGACGTAGACGCGCTAGAAACACAAGAGTGGTTACAAGCTCTTGAATCAGTTGTGCGCGAAGAAGGTGTTGAACGAGCTCAGTTTTTACTTGAGCAAGTGTTAGAGCAAGCCCGTTTAGACGGTGTTGATATGCCAACAGGCATTAACACAAACTACGTTAATACGATCCCGGTTGATCAAGAACCTGCCTACCCTGGTGATGTAAATCTTGAGCGCCGTATTCGTTCAATTATTCGTTGGAACGCGATTATGATTGTATTGCGTGCATCGAAAAAAGATCTCGACTTAGGCGGCCATATGGCGTCTTACCAATCGTCTGCTGCATTTTATGAAGTATGTTTTAACCATTTCTTTAAAGCGCCAAATGATGTTGATGGTGGTGATTTAGTTTATTACCAAGGTCATATTTCTCCGGGTATTTATGCGCGTGCATTTGTTGAAGGGCGTTTAAGTGCCGAACAGCTTGATAATTTCCGTCAGGAAGTAGATGGTAAAGGCTTACCTTCTTACCCTCACCCTAAATTAATGCCAGAGTTTTGGCAGTTCCCAACGGTATCTATGGGCTTAGGTCCAATTTCTTCAATTTACCAAGCACGTTTCTTAAAATACTTAGATGGCCGTGGCTTAAAAGACACTAAAAACCAACGTGTATACGCGTTTTTAGGTGACGGTGAAATGGATGAGCCAGAATCACGTGGTGCTATCTCTTTCGCTGCACGTGAAAAGCTAGACAACTTATGTTACTTAGTTAACTGTAACCTACAGCGCTTAGACGGCCCAGTAATGGGTAACGGTAAAATCATTCAAGAGCTAGAAGGGCTATTTAAAGGCGCTGGCTGGAATGTTATTAAACTTGTTTGGGGCAGCGGTTGGGATATTCTCCTTGCTAAAGACACCACAGGTAAATTACTACAGTTAATGAACGAAACTGTTGATGGTGATTACCAAACATATAAAGCAAAAGATGGCGCGTACGTACGTGAACATTTCTTTGGTCGTTACCCAGAAACAGCGGCACTTGTTGCTGATATGACGGATGACGAAATTTTTGCGCTTAAGCGTGGTGGTCACGAATCTTCAAAACTTTATGCCGCATTTAAAAAGGCAGAAGAGACGAAAGGTCGTCCAACAGTGATCCTAGCTAAAACTGTAAAAGGTTACGGCATGGGTGAAGCAGCTGAAGGTAAAAACATTGCGCACCAAGTTAAGAAAATGGATATGTCGCATGTGGCTCACTTACGCTCACGTTTAGGCTTAGATGACTTAGTATCGGAAGAGCAATTAAAAGAGCTACCTTACTTAGAGCTTGAAAAAGATTCACCTGAGTACAAGTATCTACATGCTCGTCGTGATGCATTACAAGGTTACACACCAACACGTATTGCTAAGTTCTCTGAAAAGTTACAGTTGCCAGAAGTTGACGCATTCAAGCCATTACTTGAAGAACAAAAGCGTGATATTTCAACGACTATGGGCTTTGTTCGTGCTCTTAATATCTTATTAAAAGATAAAGGCATTGGTAAAAACATCGTGCCTATTATTGCCGATGAAGCACGTACCTTTGGTATGGAAGGTTTATTCCGTCAAATCGGTATTTACAACCCACACGGCCAAAACTACACGCCTCAAGACCGTGACATCGTTTCTTACTACAAAGAAGCAACGTCAGGACAAGTACTACAAGAAGGTATTAATGAGCTAGGTGCAATGTCGTCATGGGTTGCTGCTGCAACATCTTACAGCACCAACGACTTACCGATGATCCCATTCTACATTTACTACTCTATGTTTGGTTTCCAACGTGTTGGTGACATGGCGTGGATGGCAGGGGATCAACAAGCACGTGGCTTCTTATTAGGTGCTACGGCGGGTCGTACAACGCTAAATGGCGAAGGCTTACAGCACGAAGATGGCCACAGCCACATTCTTGCAAACACGGTACCTAACTGTATTTCTTACGATCCTACTTATGCATTTGAAGTAGCGGTTATTGTGCAAGACGGTATTCGTCGTATGTACGGTGAAGATCAAGAAAACATTTACTACTACCTAACGTTAATGAACGAGAACTACCATCAGCCAGCAATGCCTGAAGGTGCTGAAGAAGGTATTCGTAAAGGTATCTACAAGCTAGAAAGCTACGAAGGCAAAAAAGCCAACGTACAGCTATTAAGCTCAGGTACTATCATGACTGAAGTGCGTAAAGCGGCGGCAATTTTAAGCGAAGACTATAGTATTGCATCTGATGTTTACTCTGTAACTTCATTTAATGAACTTACGCGTGATGGACAAGATGTTGAGCGTTTCAACATGCTTAATCCAGAAAGCGAGCAAAAAACAGCTTACATTACAAGCGTATTAAACGATTCAGTCACTGTTGCTGCAACGGATTACATGAAAAACTACGCAGAGCAAGCACGTTCATTTATCCCAAGCAGTAACTACAAAGTATTGGGTACAGATGGTTACGGTCGTTCAGACAGCCGTGAAAACCTACGTCGTCACTTTGAAGTTAACGCAAGCTACGTGGTAGTTGCGACATTATCTGAACTTGCTAAACGTGGTGAAGTTGAAAAGTCAGTGGTTGTTGAAGCAATTAAAAAGTTCAACATCGACACGAACAAACTAAATCCACTGTACGCATAAGAGGTTTGCAATGAGTATTGAAATTAAAGTACCTGATATCGGTGGCGATGAAGTAGAAGTAACCGAAATACTAGTGAGCGTTGGCGATAAAGTTGAAGTTGACCAATCACTATTAAGTGTTGAAGGCGATAAAGCTGCGATGGAAGTACCTGCTGAACAAGCCGGTACGGTAAAAGAAATTAAAGTAAATGTGGGCGATACAGTAACCACAGGCAGTTTAGTGTTCATCTTTGAAGGTGAAGCGCAAAACCCTGCTGCTGACTCTAAAGAAGCTGAAAAAACCGAGGAAGCAGCACCAGCTGCGTCATCGGGCTCGTCAACCAAAGAAGTGACTGTGCCAGATATTGGCGATGATGAAGTTGAAGTGACTGAAGTGATGGTTGCGGTTGGCGATAGCGTAGAAGAAGAGCAATCTATCTTAAACGTTGAAGGCGATAAAGCTGCGATGGAAGTACCTGCACCCTTTGCTGGCACCGTAAAAGAAATTAAAGTAAATACTGGTGACAAAGTGAAAACGGGCTCATTAGTGTTTGTTTTTGAAGTCGCTGGTGGTGATAACGACACTGCAGCTGCAAGTGATTCAAAAACCCAAGAGAAGCCTACTGAAAAAGCTGCTTCATCTAAAGCGTCAGAATCAAGCACTAAAGAAGTTAGCGTACCGGATATTGGTGATGACGAAGTTGAAGTAACAGAAGTCATGGTTGCGGTTGGCGATAGCGTAGAAGAAGAGCAATCTATCTTAAACGTTGAGGGCGATAAAGCTGCTATGGAAGTACCGGCGCCGTTTGCTGGTACTGTAAAAGAAATTAAAGTAGCGACTGGCGATAAAGTTAAAACGGGTTCCCTGATTTTTGTATTTGAAGTAGCAGGTAGTGCACCAAGTGACGCGCCTGCAAAACAAGACGAGCCAAAGGCTGAATCTAAGCCAGCGGCTCAAGCACAGTCAAAACCAACTGCTGCGCCTGAAAAAGCAAGTGCTGAGAGCTTTGAAAACAACAGCGCTTATGCTCATGCATCGCCAGTGGTTCGTCGTTTAGCACGTGAGTTTGGTATTAACCTTGCGAACGTAAAAGGCACAGGTCGTAAAAACCGTGTTGTTAAAGAAGACGTGCAAAACTATGTTAAGCAACTGGTTAAGCAAGTTGAATCTGGTCAAGTACCTGCAGCTAAAGGCAATGCCGGTGGCGGTGAGCTTGGATTAATTCCGTGGCCAAAAGTTGATTTTGCTAAGTTTGGTGAAATTGAAGAGAAAAAACTCTCTCGTATTCAAAAGCTATCAGGTAAAAACTTACACCGTAACTGGGTACAAATTCCACATGTTACCCAGTTTGATGAAGCGGATATCACGAGCCTTGAGCAGTTCCGTAAAGAGCAAAACGCGCTTAACGAGAAGAAAAAGCTGGGTGTTAAAATTACGCCACTCGTGTTTGTAATGAAAGCAGCAGCTAAAGCGCTTGCTGAGTTCCCGACATTTAACTCATCACTTTCTGAGGATGGTGAAAGCTTAATCCTTAAAAAGTACATCAATATTGGTGTAGCGGTTGATACGCCTAATGGCTTGGTTGTGCCAGTATTTAAAGATGTTGATAAAAAAGGCATTATTGAACTCTCTCGTGAACTAATGGAAGTATCTGTTAAAGCACGTGATGGCAAGTTAAGTTCATCAGATATGCAAGGTGGTTGTTTTACTATTTCAAGCCTAGGTGGTATTGGTGGTACGGCATTTACGCCGATTGTGAATGCACCTGAGGTGGCAATTTTAGGTGTGTCTAAATCTGAAATGAAGCCTAAGTGGAATGGTAAAGAGTTTGAGCCTAAGCTAATGGTTCCACTTTCAATGTCTTACGACCATAGAGTGATTGACGGTGCACTTGCTGCACGCTTTACTGTTACTCTTGCAAGTTACATGAGTGATATACGCCAGTTAGTGATGTGATCACTACAGAGTGAGTAAAATCAAATCCCAGCCAGTTGTTTTTAGCTGGGATTTTTATCATTTGCAATGATACAATATTTGCACAAATGCCCTTTTCTGCCTTGCAGAAACATGGCAGTTAAATTTTGGGGCTGTGTCCCGTTCAAACAATAAAGGTAATAGCATGAGCAACGAATTAAAAACTCAAGTTGTTGTACTAGGCGGTGGTCCTGGTGGTTACTCTGCGGCTTTTCGCGCTGCTGACTTGGGCTTAGAAGTTACATTAGTAGAATCTCGCGAGACATTAGGCGGTGTATGTCTTAATGTTGGTTGTATTCCTTCTAAAGCACTTTTACACGTAGCTAAAGTGATTGATGATGCTGCAGAAATGTCATCTCACGGCGTTACTTTTGGCGCACCAAAAATTGACTTAGATGAAGTTCGTTCTTGGAAAGAGTCTGTTGTTGGCCAGCTTACAGGTGGCTTAGACGGCATGGCTAAAATGCGTAAAGTAAAAGTTGTATCTGGTTACGGTAAATTTACTGGTAGCAATACTTTAGACGTTGAAAGCGCTGACGGTAAAACAACCATTACCTTTGATAACGCAATTATTGCTGCGGGTTCTAAACCTGTAAACTTACCTTTCATCCCAGAAGATGATCGCGTTATTGATTCAACGGGCGCGCTAGAGCTTAAAGATGTTCCTGAAAAACTACTTGTTTTAGGTGGTGGTATTATTGGTCTAGAAATGGGTACGGTTTACCGTGCACTAGGTTCTGCAATTGATGTTGTAGAATTTGCAGACCAACTTGTTCCTGCTGCTGATAAAGACATCATAAAAATTTACCAAAAGCATGTTAAAGACAAGTTTAACGTGATGCTTTCAACTAAAGTAACTGGCGTTGAAGCAAAAGACGACGGTTTATATGTTACGTTTGAAGGCAAAAATGCACCAGCAGAGCCAGTACGTTACGACAAAGTACTTGTTGCTGTAGGTCGTACACCAAACGGTAACATGTTAGACGCTGATAAAGCGGGTGTGAATGTTGATGAGCGTGGTTTTATTAATGTTGATAAGCAATTACGTACTAACGTAGAACATATTTTTGCAATTGGTGACTTAGTGGGTCAGCCTATGCTTGCGCATAAAGCGGTTCATGAAGGTCATGTTGCTGCTGAAGTTATCTCTGGTCAAAAACATTACTTTGATCCTAAGTGTATTCCTTCAATTGCTTACACTGACCCTGAAATTGCATGGGCGGGTGTAACTGAAAAAGAAGCGAAAGAGCAAGGTTTAAGCATTGAAACAGCAGTATTCCCTTGGGCTGCATCGGGTCGTGCAATTGCTTCTTCACGTACTGAAGGTTCTACTAAGCTTATTTTTGATAAAGAAAGCGGCCGTATTATCGGTGGTGCTATGATTGGTATTAACGCAGGCGAAATGCTGGGCGAAATCGGTCTAGGTATTGAAATGGGTGCAGATGGTGAAGACCTAGCGTTGACTATCCACGCTCACCCAACATTGAACGAATCAATTGGCCTTGCAGCTGAAATTTTTGAAGGTTCAATCACTGATTTACCAAACAAAAAAGCAGTTAAAAAGAAGAAGTAATTTCTTTTAGTTAATCGCGACAAAAAACCCAAGCCTCGGCTTGGGTTTTTTGTTTTTATAGCCGACAGCCGTCAGCCGTCAGCCGTCAGCCGTCAGTAAAGACAAGCTCCCTTGACACTTAAGTTAATATGAGCAAAATTTTGTAGCTGATAGCTGATAGCTGATAGCTGATAGCTGATAGCTGATAGCTGATAGCTGATAGCTGATAGCTGATAGCTGATATCTGATAGCTGATAGCTGATATCTAATTTCTTTTATTTTAGCTACAATGCGCAGCCATCAATTAATAGGTAATAAACCACAGTGACCCAGAGTTTAAAAAATTCAGTTTTAGCATTACGTGCCCAGCAAATAAGTGAATCTCGACGCGAGTTTAATGCCCGGGGCGGTAAGATGGACCGCTGTGAGCAATGCTTAATTGCCAAGCATTACTGTATTTGTGAGGGCGCTGAGTACGCAAGTTGCGACGCTGCGGTTTGTTTACTGATGTATCATAATGAAAGTTTTAAACCGTCTAATACAGGGCGTTTAATTGCTGAAATAGTCCCTGACAATTATGCGTTTCGCTGGGATAGAACCTCCCCAGATCCTGCTTTATTAGCATTATTGAATAATGATAAATATCAGCCTTTTGTGATTTTTCCTGCTGAAGATGTTGAAACAGATAGAGTAGTAACGCAAGTAGAGCCTGTTGCAGGTAAAACGCCTTTATTTATATTTTTAGATGGTACATGGCGTGAAGCTAAAAAAATGATCCGCAAAAGTCCTTATCTAGATAATTTGCCCGTGCTTTCTATTACCGCACAAAAGCTCTCAGATTACCGATTACGTGTAGCACCCCATGCTCACCAGTTAGGTACGGCAGAAGTGGCTATTATGGTATTGGCATTAGCGAATGAGGTTGATGCGAGTACTAAATTAGAACAGCATTTTATCAAATTTCGCGACGCCTATTTACTCGGTAAGCGCAACAAAGGCAGGCCGGAATAAACTGCAAGATGTTGATACGAAAAGGCTGGATTTAATGCTTGTTCATAGTTTGAATGTATATAATCTTGGCTGACCGCTGATTTTCAGGCAAAAGAAAAGCGCGAACCATCTCTAGTCGCGCTTGCGGAATCTTCTAACTTTGTTGCATCCTGCAATTGAACCTAATCAACTCCAATTTTTACGATCCGTGTTATTACAATATTACTTTCTAGTTCTATGTAATATAGGCTATCCGGGCCTGTCTCCATAAATCCCTAAAACATCCTGTAAGGTAAAATCTATTACCAATCCTTATTGCACATCCGAGTGCATTCCTTTTGCTACCATTCCGTTGTGTTGCCCTAAGGCCTGTCCGTTTTATTCCCTATCCTTTAGCAACAACTTTTCCGTGTTGTTATCCATTACGCATCATCCTGATGCTATCCCTTATGCAACATTCCATTGCGATACTCATCCTGAGCCTGTCCTTAAATCCCTGTTATCCTAAAAACCAAACCTTGGTATTCGAGTAGTTAGTCCGTTTCCATTTACTCGGTAAGCGTCGTTGCTTATTTATGGGTTAATTATAGAGAGTGATTTGCAGTAAATGTAGGATAAAACCGCTTATGGTTTAGGTTCTTACAAATGAAATATTTTTAAATTATATAAAATACAATAACTTGCTATGTTTTTGGGGTGTTATACAGAGTGTTTTTACTCATTAGCTGTCATAAGCGTAAGAGATATCTTACAAGGGTTTTCTTTTTTGGGCGTATTTATCACGAAGTGATTATATAAAGTGTGCACTTTTTAGTTCATCGCGGTAAAATTAATGATAATAATTATTAGTTAGGTAAGACAATATGAAAAAAACACTCGCGCTTGTTGTTGGGTTAATTGCCTCAGCACCGGCTGTTGCAACCGATGTTGTGAATATTTACTCATTTCGACAACCTTTTTTAATTAAACCTATTTTAGACGATTTTACACAGCAAACGGGCATTAAAACCAATGTGGTGTTTGCTAAAAAAGGCTTAATAGAACGTGTTAAGCGTGAAGGTAAACACAGCAAAGCCGATTTAGTTTTAACCTCAAACTTTAGTGCTTTAATTCAATTAGAAGAGCTAAATCTTACGCAAACCATCGAAAGCGAGCTGGTTAATAATAATGTCCCGGCGGCATTTCGTGATGGCGATGGTCAGTGGGTAGCGCTCACTAAGCGCGTGCGTAATGTTTACTCTTCAAAAGAGCGTTTAGGCGCATTGCCTAACCTTACCTACGAAGCGCTTGCTGAGCCGCAATACAAAGGACAAATTTGTACTCGCTCTGGCAAACACCCATATAACTTAGGCCTTGTAGCTTCTATGATCGCTCATCATGGTGAAGCACAGACGAAAACATGGCTTGAGGGTGTAAAAGCTAATTTAGCGCGTAAACCTCAAGGTAACGATCGAGCGCAAGTTAAAGCGGTTAAAGAAGGTTTATGTAATTTAGCCTTAGGTAATAGTTATTACTTGGGCAAAATGCTGCAAGATGAAGCACAAAAACCATGGGCTGAAGCCGTTCATATTAACTTTCCAAATCAAACTGACCGAGGATCACATATAAATGTATCGGGTGCGGTTATTACTAAGTATGCTAAAAACCCTGAAAATGCCTTGAAACTCATAGAGTATATGACAGACAATAAGGCGCAAAATATGTATGCCTCGCTCAATATGGAGTATCCGGTTAAGCCAGGTGTGAAACTTTCTAGTTTGGTTGCATCATGGGGAAGCTTTAAGGAAGACAGCTTACCGCTTGATGAAATTAGCAAATATCGTCCGTTAGCCCTTAAGCTAATTGATGAGGTGAAGTTCGATCTTTAATGACTTATAAATTTCAGCTGTCAAAATGGCAGCTTATTGCGTGGTCGACGGGGTTATTGCTGTCGACCCCGTTGTTTTTCCTACTATTAGAATCTTTACAAGGCGACTCAGAGGTATTTACCCACCTGTGGAATACCGTACTGTGGGACTATATAAGCAATACCGTATTACTTGTTTTAGGTGTAGGGCTGCTTAGTTGCGCCATTGCATTGCCGCTGGGTTGGCTCACCGCTTATTGCCGTTTTCCTGGTAAAAAACAATTTGAATGGGCACTGATGCTGCCTCTTGCCATGCCTACTTATATTATTGCTTATGTGTACACCGATTTACTCGATTATGCGGGGCCGGTACAAATAACTCTAAGAGAGTGGTTTGGTTGGCAGTCGCCAAGTGATTACTGGTTTTTTGATATACGCACCTTACCAGGGGCTATTGTTATGATTGCGCTGGTACTCTACCCGTATTTATATTTAATTTTTAAAACTGCACTGCGAGAACAATCTTTTAAGTTAGTCCAAGCCAGTCAGTTAATGGGGCTAAATGCATGGAAAAGCTTTTTTAAAGTCAGCCTTGTATTATCCCGTGGTGCCATTGTAGCGGCACTTGCTTTGATCAGCATGGAAACCATGGCTGATTTTGCCACCGTAAGCTATTTTGCTGTCAGTACATTAACCACTGCCGTATACGATACCTGGTTTGGCTATTATTCATTAACTGCAGCAGCAAAAATTTCAGGGGTGATGTTGTTATTGCTGTTCTTAGCATTGATCACCGAGCGTTTTAGCCGTCGTAACCAAGCGGTATTTGAGCGTCAATCGAGCGTGAACAGCGAGGCGCTTTATATCCTCAAAGGCAAGTCTGCGTGGCTAGCAACGGGGTTTTGTAGCTTTATTTTAATTATTTCGTTTATTATTCCGATGGTTGTATTGCTCAAATATGCAGTTATGTATTTTGATCAAGCGTGGAATAGTGAGTTTTTTAGCTATGCATGGCAAAGTTTAAAAGTGGCGGCTGTAGTCAGTGTGGTGACTATTATACTGAGTGTTTTAGTGGTGTTTTATCAGCGCATTGCTAAACAAACAAATCCATTAATACCCGGGCGTTTGGCCAGTATGGGCTATGCGTTACCCGGCACAGTATTAGCGATAGCGGTATTGTTGCCACTCACCCTATTAGAAAATACTATCAACCGCACTTTAGCTCCTTATGATTTAGATATTGGTTTATTACTTACTGGCAGCTTACTCACTATTATTTTTGCTTATATAGTGCGGTTTTACGCCGTTGCACACGGAGCTATTGAGTCGAGCTTTTCACGCATTAGTCCCTCCCTTGATATGGCAAGCCAGTCAATGGGAAAAAGCCAAGGGCGCACATTACGCTTAGTGCACTTACCTTTATTACGCCGAGGCTTATTAACCGCTGGTTTATTGGTCTTTATTGAGTGTATGAAAGAGCTACCCGCAGCTTTGTTGTTAAGGCCTTTTGATTTTGAAAGCTTAGCAACTCATGTGTTTCAGTATGTAAGCGATGAACAATTAGAGCTGGCCTCTATATCGGCTTTGTTTATTGTGGTGGTGGGGTTTATTCCGTTATATTTTATTAACCGTTCAATGGAGCAACGTAGCTAAATGAGTAGTTTGATTTTACAAGGCGTGAGCTATGCATATAACGGGACTAAGGTGATAGATAATTTAGATTTAACCTTAGGTAAAGACGAAATAGTGTGTTTACTCGGAGCCAGTGGCTGCGGTAAAACCACCACACTAAAAGCCATTGCAGGATTAATTGAAGCCAAACAAGGGCAGGTATTTATTGATGGTAAGCTAGTCAGTGATGCTAATACGTTTGTTTCACCTGAGCATCGTAATATTGGCATGATGTTTCAAGACTATGCGTTATTTCCGCATTTAACGGTGGCTAATAATATTGCGTTTGGGCTAAGCGGCATGAGCAAAGCAGATAAACACGCACGCGTAAGTGAAATGCTAAAGCTGGTACACTTGGTAGGCTGCGCCGATAGATTCCCTCATCAACTCTCTGGTGGGCAACAGCAGCGAGTAGCGATTGCACGCGCATTAGCTTATAAACCTAGCTTACTGTTACTTGACGAGCCATTTTCTAATATTGATACCCAAGTACGATTTGAGTTAATTGCCGACATTAGGCGCATTATTAAGGCGCAGCAAGTATCGGCTGTGTTTGTTACTCACTCAAAAGAAGAGGCGTTTGCTTTTTCAGATACGCTTGCGGTTATGCACCAAGGTAAAATTGCGCAGCAAGGTACGCCAGAACAGCTTTTTGCTAAACCACGTTCAAAGGAGGTTGCAGAGTTTCTGGGTCAGGGCATATACTTAAGCGCAACCGTATTAACCGCCACTGAATATCAAACGCAGTTTGGGGTGGTTGAATCAATACAGCCACAGCAGCATGGCGTGGCCGATATGGGCGTTATTTATGTGCGTCCGCATCAACTTGAACTTGCTAGTAATAACGATACTCAACAGCAATCTGAGCGGGTTAGTGTATTAAGTAGTCGCTTTATTGGCTCTGCTTATGTATACACTGTGGTTATTGCTGAGCAAGAAATAGAAGTTGCAGCCCAGTATGGCCAGTCATTTGAAATTAATGAACAGGTTATAATAAAAATAAAACCGCACACGGTGAATTTTTTTGAATCGTAATTAATCGCTGTGTTTTGCTCTAAAAAGTAAGGAATAACAATGGCGCAAGCGCAATCAGGGATTTGTGCTGAAGCAAACTTACACGGTTTGCACTTATTTTTTAATGTACTTGATGGTCACGACGAATCACTTCGCGCTAAGCTTAAAAAAGTGAGCGATATTGAAGATGAGTTTAGTGATCAATTCTCTGAATCTATGCTTTCTTGTATGGTCGCCATTGGCGCGCAATATTGGCCACACATTCTGCCCGATTATATGCCAAGCGAGCTGCAAAGCTTTCCTAATATTACCCATAGCGATTTTGTGATGAGTGCAAGGCCTTGCGATTTATTTGTGCAAATCCGCTCAGACAGAGAAGATGTGAACCACCTGTTTGCATTGCAAATATTAAAACTTTTCAACCCTGATGTTGAGCTGGTGGAGCAAATTCGTAATTTTCGTTTTCTAGATGGCCGTGATTTTAATGGTTTTATTTATGCCGGTGATACACCGCATGGTCGTCAAAAACGGGTTACGGCCCTCGTTAATAAGCCTGATAGCTTTGAAGATCAAGGCAGCTATATTCATGTTCAGCGCTATAAGCATGACTTAACGTTATGGCAGCACTTGTCGTTGCAAGAACAAGAACAAATAATGGGGCGTACTCGTCTCGACAATACCCTAATAAGCCCCGCACTTGAAAGCAGCCATGCAACCCGAAGTGAATTAAAAGATGAACAGGGGCAAGCATTATTACTAAATCAAAGTATGCCTTATGGCGACGTGTATGAGCAGGGGATGTTAATGATTACGTGCTCGGCTAAAGGGGATGCGTTCGAGAAAGTACTCAATAGCCGATTAGGGCAGGGGGAGTATTACGACCATTGGCTTGATTTTACTCAAGCAGATATGGGCTCTGCGTTTTTTGCACCCTCAGTGCGATTTCTAAAGCAGCTATAAAACAAGCCAGTAACGGCTACGTATTAGTATAGCCGTAACAGTGATAACCAAACGAGTTTAAACCGTATCAAACAAAATACGCACACGCTCTAATGTGAGGTCTATTTCTGATACTTTCGCTGGCGCAATAAAAATAGTGTCATCGCCGGCAATTGTTCCTAATACGCCATCTGCTTTACCTAATGAGTCAAGTAAACGGGCAATTAGCTGAGCAGCCCCAGGACTGGTGCGAATAATAATCATCATTTCGTTATGCATAATGTCAATAACTAACTGGCGTAACGGGCTTTTAGCGGTTGGTACACCCATTTCGGCAGGTAAACAGTACACCATTTCTTGTTTTGCATTGCGGGTGCGTACCGCGCCAAACTTACTTAACATCCGCGACACTTTACTTTGGCTAATATTATCAAAGCCTTGTTCTTTTAATGCGTCAACTATTTCGCCTTGTGAGCCAAAATTCTCTTCTTTTAAAAGTGCTTTAAAGGCTTTTACCAATGCTTCTTGTTTGTCTTGTGGTTGCATAGTGTCTAATTAGTTATGTTGTCGATACTGCAAATTCTACACAAAAATGCATATTTATGCAGCAGTTGTTTAGGTTTTGCTGCGTTTAAACAGCAAAGTTTACAACTATGGTCGAAAATATAGCTAAAATAGGCAGGATAAATTTGTTTTTAGTCGCTAATTTCTTTATCTTATAAACCACAAATATTTCCTTCCTCAAATCACGGAGAATTCCAATGAAAGTTGCTGTATTAGGTGCTGCAGGTGGTATCGGTCAAGCGTTGTCTTTATTATTAAAAACAGGCTTACCAGCTGGTTCAGAATTATCACTATATGATGTTGCGCCAGTAGTTCCTGGTGTTGCTGTTGACCTTTCTCATATCCCAACAGATGTAAAAGTTGAAGGTTTTGGTGCAGATGCACTAGATAAAGCATTAACAGGTTGTGATATTGTTTTAATCCCAGCGGGTATGCCACGTAAGCCAGGTATGGATCGTGCTGATTTATTTAATGTTAACGCTGGTATCATTAAAACATTAGCAGAAGGCATTGTTGCTAACTGTCCTAAAGCGCTTGTAGGTATTATCACTAATCCAGTTAATGGAACTGTACCGATTGTTGCTGAAGTATTCAAAAAAGCAGGTACTTACGATGCTAAGCGTGTATTTGGTATTACAACTTTAGATGTGATCCGTTCTGAAGCGTTTATTGCTGAACTTAAAGGCGTAGACGTAGCAAGTGTTAAAGTACCAGTGATTGGTGGCCACTCAGGCACAACCATTCTACCGTTACTTTCTCAAGTTGAAGGTGTTACTTTCACTGATGAAGAAGTAGCTACACTAACTCCTCGTATCCAAAACGCAGGTACTGAAGTAGTTAATGCTAAAGCGGGCGGTGGTTCTGCAACATTATCTATGGGTGCTGCTGCAGCACGTTTTTGTATGTCTTTAGTTAAAGGCTTACAAGGTGAAGACGTTGTAGATTATGCATACGTTGCTGTTGAAAATGGCGATGCAGAGTACTTTGCACACCCGGTACGTTTAGGCAAAAATGGCGTAGAAGAAATTCTTTCTTACGGCACTCTAAGCGCATTTGAAGAGCAAGCTAAAAATGACATGCTTGAAACGCTGAAAAAAGATATCAAAGAAGGTGTTGATTTTATGGCGTAATAGCCAAAATTAACCCATAAAAAAAGCCTGCATTTGCAGGCTTTTTTATTGCTCGGAATTATCTACACAGTATTACTTAGTGGTCGCGGTCAACCGCTATTCTAGCTAAGCTAATTAGTGCTTGCTTGTAACTCGACTCAGCTAAGCAATCTAAACAGGCAATTGCTTTATTAGCTTCTTGCTCGGCTTTTTTCATTGTGAACTCAAGGGCATTGGTATGTTTGAGCGCAGCCAGTATCTCGTCAAGGTGCTCCATACCATTACAGTGCTCAATAGCGTCTCTTATTAACTGTGTTTGATGCTCACTACCGTGTTGCATTGCATATATAAGAGGTAACGTCGGCTTACCTTCAGCTAAATCGTCGCCAATGTTTTTACCAAGTTGGTCGGCATCAGCGTTGTAATCTAAAACATCATCCACTAACTGAAAAGCAGTACCTAAATGCATGCCATACAAATTAAGTGCCTCTAGTACACTATCGTCTTGCTCAGTAATAATGGCCGCAAGACCCGTCGCTGCTTCAAATAGCTTGGCGGTTTTAGAATAAATAACCTGCATATAACTGGCTTCAGTGGTATCAGGGTCGTTGCAGTTCATTAATTGCAGCACTTCACCTTCAGCAATAATGTTGGTTGCATCAGCCAGTACTTGCATTATTTGCATTTTACCAAGACCCACCATTAGCTGAAACGAGCGGGTGTAAATAAAATCACCCACCAGTACGCTAGCAGCATTACCAAACTCAGCATTTGCTGTAGGTGTGCCACGGCGCAAATTAGATTCATCTACAACATCATCATGTAAAAGCGTTGCGGTATGAATAAATTCAATGATAGTTGCTAGCGTAATGTGATCTTTGCCTTGGTAACCTAGCGCTTTAGCCGCCAAAATAGCCAACATAGGGCGAACACGTTTGCCACCGCTGTTAACAATATACAAACCAAGTTGATTAACTAACGCCACATCTGAGCGCATTTGCGCATGTATTAGTTGATTGACGTCATTCATATCGCTTTCGATTAACGCCTGGATAGCTTTTATATCCATTGATCTCCGAGCCAATTTTAATGTGTGAACGGCGCAGATTGTACAACAAAAAATGCATTAGCTCGATATTTTGTGATGATTCCTTAAAAAAACACCCTTAAGTAGGTTAAATGACCTATTAACCTTGTGAATAATTGATTAAACACCCTGGTTTAATTTTGAATCACCCTTGGCGGTTAATTGAACTACATAGGCTCGCTTTGCTATTGCTAATTTATTTTCTGTAACCGTTAAAAAGCGCTTGGCAAAGGGGGATTTTAATATAAAATAGAGGAAATATTGAATTGCTCTCAATGCAGCTACTTTTTATTCATTTAATTACAAAAAGAGGCTTGCTAGTTTTTACGCATTAGCGTAAACTTCGCGCCCTATTGAAGAATATTTTAGTTGCGTCGATTTGAGGGCGCACAGACGGAGTTAATTATGTACGCGGTTTTCCAAAGTGGTGGTAAACAGCACCGTGTGACTGAAGGTCAAACAATTCGTCTTGAGAAATTAGACGTTGAAACTGGTGCAGCAGTTGAATTTGATTCAGTACTTTTAGTTGCTGATGGTGAGAAGATCGAGATTGGTGTACCGTTCGTAAACGGTGGTAAAGTAACAGCTGAGGTTGTTTCACACGGTCGCGGTGAGAAGATTAAGGTTGTTAAATTTAGACGCCGTAAGCATTCTCGTAAGCAAATGGGCCATCGTCAATGGTTCACAGAAGTTAAAATCACTGGCATTAGCGCTTAATTAGAGGTACTTAGAAATGGCACATAAAAAAGCAGCTGGTAGTACTCGTAACGGTCGCGATTCAGAAAGCAAACGCCTAGGTGTTAAGCGTTTTGGTGGCGAATCAGTTCTAGCGGGTAGCATCATTGTTCGTCAGCGTGGAACTCGTTTCCACCCAGGCGCAAACGTAGGTATCGGTAAAGACCACACTATCTTCGCAAAAGCAGATGGTAAAGTTCAGTTTGAACAAAAAGGTCCTTTAAACCGTAAATACGTAACTATCGTAGCTGAGTAATCAGTAAGGTAGTTAAAAAACCCCGCCTTTGCGGGGTTTTTTGTTTTAAGCATGTTTAAATATATACCCAAGTGTTTTTATGCTCAGTGTGCTCTATAAGCCACTTAGGTATATAATAGAGTTATTAACAAGCCAATCCCTAAAGTGAGTAATCATGAAGTTTGTAGATGAAGTAGAAATTCGCGCAGAAGCTGGTGACGGTGGCAGCGGCATCGTGTCTTTTCGTCGTGAGAAATATGTTCCAGATGGTGGACCTGATGGCGGTGACGGTGGAGACGGTGGTAGTGTTTATCTACAAGCTGATGAAAACTTAAATACCCTTATTGACTATCAATTCGAGCGTTTTCATAGAGCAGAACGCGGTACAAACGGTCAAAGCCGTAATTGTACGGGTAAGAAAGGTGAAGACCTGATCGTTAAAGTGCCTGTTGGTACACGTATTATTGATGTTGATACACAAGAATCATTAGGGGATTTAACCCAAGATGGTCAACGAATTGTGGTTGCAAAAGGCGGTTTCCATGGCTTGGGGAATGCGCGTTTTAAATCAAGTACTAATCGTGCTCCACGTCAAAAAACACTTGGCACACCGGGTGAAGTACGTAACCTTAAGTTAGAGCTAATGCTACTCGCTGATGTCGGCTTACTAGGCTTACCAAATGCAGGCAAATCAACCTTTATCCGCAGTGTGTCAGCTGCAAAACCTAAAGTAGCTGATTATCCATTTACTACGCTGATTCCTAACTTAGGGGTTGTTCGTCCGGAAGCAAACAAATCATTTGTCATCGCTGATATTCCAGGTTTGATTGAAGGCGCGTCAGAGGGTGCGGGATTAGGTATTCGCTTCTTAAAGCATTTAGAGCGTTGTCGTGTGCTTTTACATATTATAGATGTAATGCCAGTTGATGGCTCTAACCCTGTTGATAATGCATTTGCAATCATCAACGAGCTACACCAGTACAGCCCTAAGCTTGCTGAAAAGCCACGCTGGTTAGTATTTAATAAAATTGATTTATTGCCTGAAGATGAAGCCAAAGCCTTATGTGAGCAAATTGCAGAAGAGTTGGGTGAGTCTGAAAATATTTACAGTATTGCTGCAATTAATAAATTAAATACGCAGCCATTAATTCACGACATCATGACGCTACTTGATAACATGCCTAAAGAGAAGTTTGTAGAAGTGGCAGACGAAGAGGTTGAATTTAAGTGGGATACCTACCATCAAAAAGCCACTAAAGGCGATGATGATGACTGGGATGATTGGGATGAAGATGATTACGACGTAGAAGTTGTCTACGAGCGTTAATAATTGTTTATATTTAAAAGGAGCTAACGCTCCTTTTTCTTTGATTAATAATAAAGTATTGGGTATTTAGTGTGATAATTTCAATGATTGCAGCAATGGCAAATAACCGTGTCATTGGCTTAGATAATAAAATGCCATGGCATTTACCTGGTGACCTTCAGCACTTTAAAAAAGTAACCTCTGGTAAACCCGTTATTATGGGGCGCAAAACATTTGAATCAATAGGCCGACCGTTACCTGGGCGACGTAATATTATTATTACTCGTAATAAAGACTATCACGCATCAGGAATTGAAACAGTAACCACACCAGAAGCTGCACTTGAGCTTGTTAATGATGTTGCAGAGGTGATGATAATTGGTGGCGGAAACATCTACCAGCAGTTTTTAGCGCAGGCGCAGCGCTTGTATTTAACCTTTATAGACTTAGATGTTGAAGGGGATACACAATTTCCTGATTATAAAAGTGTTGCAAACTGGCAAATTGAAGATGAAATGTTGATGACGCCCGATGATAAAAATAAATATAGTTATAAGTTCGTAACTTTGAATAAAGTTTCTTAACATTATTGCGAAAATCTGAGCGTGTTGGTACAATATTAAACAGTCGAGTACGAAAAAAGTATTAATATAGGGTGTCCAATCAATGATTAAATTACCAAAGCTAGTTGTAATTGCTGCTATTGCAGCGGGTTCGTTCGCTTATACTGCGCCTGTAAGCGCTGATGATCAGTTAGCTGTTTCAGTCTGTGAATACATTGCCGCTGATGATAAAAATCGTCTGCGTAGCAAACTAAAAAGTTCACGTGTGAAAGTACGTAATATCTATGATGCAGTTTTCTGTAATGGTAACAACTTATTGCGTCACGCTGTTGCAAGTAATGCGGTTGATACGGGTGAGTACATTGTTAAAAACTTATCAAAAAGCTCACTTGAAGATGGCGCAGATATCGCTTGGGCTGAGGCAAATCATGCTGGTTCAGCTTTAATCCCTATTATTAAAGACCGCGCAGGCCTTTAATTAAAAGCTTAATTTAAAAAAAACCGCGTTTATACGCGGTTTTTTATTAGTTACTTAAAACATCCTTCTATTGAGTCTTTATCTACCTCTCAATACACCTGACTATTACCCTAATTAAGTCTTTTACATAAAAATGTCATAAAAATTCAATACTCTGTATGAATGTCACTTTTGAGATATGTTTATGCGTGTATCATTTTTTACCCGTCTTTTAGCTATTTTATTAACGTTAGCCAGTGTGTTGCTCGCTGCTACCTTGTTATGGGCAAGTCATACATTACTAAAAATTCAACAACAAGATATTGCTTATAGCCAATTAAAAAATACCATAATGGTCGATCTTGCTGGCCTTTTAGAAGACTACTTGGCACGAGGCAATAGCCAATACCTGACGCAATCTTCAGCTTTAATTGAACAACTTAAAGCGCAGCAGCTAACGGTACTTCCCTCTGAGTTAGAAGTGCGCCTTTCAACACAGCTATTTTCACTAAATAAAGACATTAACGGTAAATACAGAGCACTAGGAAAGCTCTCAGGTAACGAAACTGCGCTTTTAGACAATGCTCTGAGACAAATGGCGGGCTCAGCGTCATCGCTTATAAATTATGTACAAAAAGCATCAACTCAAAGTAGTCATGCTCTAAGCTACAATAAGTTGGCGAGTGATTATTATAGTGAAGTGGTTAATTTATCTTTATCGACCTATCAACTGCTAAATGATTACCAGCCTGAAATTGAAAAAAACCTGCAACAAAGCGTAAAAAATTTAAACTTACTCGCTGCAAAAATTGCACAGTTGCCTAATTTAGGAGTGATGACTGAGGTTGATGAATTTGCTTTATTTGTAGATGAGAAGCCAGAGGATTTGGCTGCTGATATAAAAGCGGAGTTGGTTAGTTGGCCTAAGCGCTATTTACGTGATTTAAGCAGTACTTTATCGCAAGCAAAGCAGCGTAATTCTGGAACGAATGAGTTACGTGAACAAATTAGCGTGTTATCAAAAACAGTGATTGAGGCAGAGCAAACATTAAAAGCGCAGCAAGATACCGTTAAACAACAAGTATTTTGGGTGTTTGGAATTGCAATAGGTGGTTTAGTAATATTAGCTTTTGGTGTTTATTGGGTGCAACGTAAACAGGTTTTACAGCCTTTGCGGCAACTACGAGATGGGTTTGCATTTTTAATCGAAAGTAATGAGTTAAAAAATATTACAGTGAATAATCCTAAAACAGAGGTTGGTGAAATAGCGCAGTATTTTAACCTGTTAATTGAGCGCCAGCGTCTGGAGGCGCAAGAAAGAGCCAGTATGCTTGGTGTCGTTAGTGACTTCATGGAGCAAATGAGTGAGCATTTAGAAAAAATAGGGTCAAAAAGCGCGACTAGCTACGAACAAGTTGTTAAAAATGAAAGTTTACTAGTAAATATTCAACACATAGGTGAGCAGGTTAATCATATTAACGCTCAAGCTGCTGAAAATGCTCAAAGTACTTATGAGGCAATGCAGCAAAGTGTTGGTTTTGCTAAAAATATGCTTAATGCGAGTTCTGATACACAGCAACGTATTGAACAAGGTATGCACAGTGTGCAAGAGTTACTGAGCGGCGTACAAGGAGTGAGTAATATAATAACGGTTATTCGCACCATAGCTGAACAAACCAATTTATTAGCACTGAACGCTGCAATAGAATCAGCAAGAGCCGGTGAGCAAGGCCGAGGTTTTGCGGTGGTTGCTGATGAAGTAAGGCAATTAGCCATGCAAACCCAAGGTTCGTTAAAAGAGATTAACGATCAGCTGGCGTTATTAAGTGAGAACTCTCAAATGGTCTACTCACAAATTAATGCGTTAACTGAGGATGCACAGCTACAAACCGAAAATGCCCAAGAGCTTCAAGCAAACTCTGAAGGGGTCGCAAATAATGCTCAGCAGGCAAACACAGTTGCAGTTGAAGCAATGGAGCTTGCAAAACAGCAAAGCAATTTCCTTAGTGACTTTACTCAATCAATGCATAATATGAAAAGCCAAGTAAATGAGTCGAGTGAGTTGGTGTCTGATATTCGCTCGCAGCTAGAGCTGCAAATGGCAACAATTAAAAAGGGATTGGGTTTAGACAGTGATGCTGTTTAATCTCGGTATAAACTCGAAACCGTAAATATTAACCTGTATGCTAAAAGTCTACGTAATTACCCAAAGGATTTAACATGATTGAACAAGGTCAAACAATACCCGCAGTTAGTCTATCTAAGCTAACCGATGACGGTATGCAAACACTGACAAGCAATGAATTATTTGCAGATAAAAAAGTCGTGTTATTTGCAGTGCCAGGCGCTTTTACACCAACGTGTTCGAATGCTCATTTACCTGGATATATCGCGCTAGCCGATAAAATTAAGGCTAAAGGTATTAACGCTATCTATTGTGTATCGGTAAACGATGCATTTGTGATGAAAGCGTGGGGTGAGTCACAAAATGCAGAGCATATAGATATGCTTGCAGACGGTGATGCTAGTTTTACTCGTGCTTTAGGGCTTGAAAAAGATACCGCAGGCTTTGGTGGAATACGCTCAAAACGATACGCGATGGTTGTTGATAATGGTGTTGTTACTGGTCTATTTGTAGAACAAGACAAAGAGTTTGTAATAAGCAGTGCTGAAGCTGTTTTAGCAACGCTTTAACACTGACGACTTTAATCAGAGAATAAAAAGCCGATACAGTGTATCGGCTTTTTTTATCTAAAGAGAGGATGTTTTATGGCTGGTATTGACCGCTTAGCGTTAAACCAGAGAATGTTTGATACGCATTAACACTTAAGTGCCATGTTCCCGCTTGAGGATTACTAAAAGTACAAGTTTCGGCGTTACCATTTTTATATGGACGACAATCATAGCTTGAGCTTGTTGGCTGGCTACCAAATTTTACAAATAAGTCTGCATCACCGGTGCCGCCTGACGTTGTAACAGTAAAGTTTGCCATACCCGCCGGTACATCTAGCGTGTAATGTTTCCACTGACCTGCATTTGCTGTGATATCAGACACTGTGCCGCCACCTGCTTGAGGTGTACCTGAACCACCATCTGTTGAACCATCCGTAATGTTACCGACTAAACTCACGCCACTGTAGGCTGAATAACCACGCAGCATTACATGGTAAGTGCCGGCTGTTGGACTATCAATAGAACATTCTTCACTGTTTCCACCTTTATATGGACGACAATCATAAGTGGTTGAGGTTGGTTTACTACCTGCACGTACATACAAGTCAGCATCCCCTGTGCCACCACTCATAGTGAAAGTAACATTGGTTGCACCACTTGGTACTGTCATAGTGTAAAAGTCTTGTGCACTTGCCGCACCGCTTAAACCGGTTTTGACTTCTCCATCAACAAGTTCGTTATCACCCGTTGTTGGCGGTGTACCACCAGATGCTGCAGCAACCGCAGCGGCCGCATCAACAATACCTGTACCACAGCTGGTACACGTGGCAGAGAATGGACGAGTGGTTGTTTTTAAAATACTTTCTATTTCATCAGGAGTCGCGTTTGGTTTTGCTTGTTTGATCAGTGCAGCAACACCCGCAACATGAGGAGCCGCCATTGAGGTGCCTTGCGAAAAGCCATAACTGTCGCTTGATGGTGTTGTTGAACCCGAATTGTAAGTTGATAAAACACCTTCAGAATCATTAGCAAAGCTTTGCGCGCCACCCGGTGCTGCCACATCAATATTACTTCCATAATTTGAGTAATAAGCGCGGCCACCATTACGGCCAACTGATGCAACATTAACAACACCATTACAGTTACCTGGGTTGTAGTTTGCAGAATTATCGTTATCGTTACCTGCAGCAATAACAACAACTGTGCCGTTGTTACGAGCGGTATTAATGGCATTTTGCGTGGTTGAACTACATGCACCCGCACCACCTAAACTCATGTTAATTACATCGGCTGGATTAGCATTTGCTGATGTACCCGATACATTACCACCTGAGGCCCAAATGATACCGTCAGCAATATCTGAGGTTAAACCGCCACATTTACCCAATACACGCACTGGTACTACTTTGGCGTCATAAGCAACACCAGCAACGCCTTCACCGTTATTCGTTACTGCAGCGACAGTGCCTGCAACGTGAGTACCATGCCAACTAGAGCCTTGTGCACCGTTATTACCACATTCACCAGCTGCAACCGCATCCCCTGGATCGCGAGCATCGTTGTCACGGCCATTGCCATCATTGGCGACTGATAGATTAGAGATCATATCGTAGCCTGGTAAAATATTAGCGTTTAAATCAGCGTGAGGGCGGTAGCCCGTATCAAGCACAGCGACAACCACACCACTGCCTGTTGCCGTATCCCAAGCTGTTGGTAAGTTAAGTCCACCGGCTTGCTCATAGTAATGCCATTGATCATCAAAACGCGGGTCATTTGGTGTCGCAAATGGTTTTAGCATTTGATCGACTTCAATATATTCAACATTACCCGAATTAACCATTTCCTGCATGAACTGCTGGGCCTCTTCAGCGTTTAGTTTTTTATCGGCACGCATTACGTGATGGTTATTGAGTGCCATTGCGCGAACATACTTGGCTTTAACTTTGCCTTTTTTTGAGGTGAAGTTTTTTACAAAGCTTTGCGCTTTTTTATTCATCATTGCTGGTGATACATCAGCGGTTGAGGTACTCATCATATCGTTGTTATTCTTATATTTAATGATGAATTGAGTCTCAAAACCACCTTGATTTTGTAACTTAGCTGAGGTTTCTGCCATTGAAGGTGCGATTGCTTGCGCTGGGTTTGCCATGCTTGAGCTGGCAGCAAAGAGTGTACTTATTGTTAGCGCAACAGCGCATTTTTTGAATGAATTATTAGAAGTCATAATTACCCTTAGTTTTATTATTATTTGTGAAAATCCACAAAGCGGGTACAAAGGTAAATGATCTGTTAACTATTTTGAAATATTAAATACGTATGTACCTATTTCATTTAGTTATAACCGCGTATTTAGTGCGCTTTCAGTTGTTTTGTATTTGTTTTATTGCTATTGACGATCCTAATGTATTAGATTTTTTTGGTGTTTTTTATCATTAATTAACTTTTATTGATAAATTAAAAACAATACAAAAGGGGTGTTGACCTTTGCGGGTTAAAACAAGCCTTGTAGGCTAAGTAACAAATCGAGCAAAGCTTCTTCGTCCTGCTTACGCTTAAGATAAACACGTTCTGGCTATCTGGTTATTATTGAAACTTTGTTATAATTCACAAAAGTTTTTAAGAGATAACTAAATGACTCACGTTGATGTGATAGTGATTGGTGCCGGAGCCGCTGGTTTAATGTGTGCTGCACAAGCAGGGTATCGCGGCCGAAGCGTCACAGTACTTGATATGGGTAAAAAGCCAGGACGTAAAATTTTAATTAGTGGCGGTGGGCGTTGTAATTTTACCAATGAAAATGCAAGCCCTAGCAACTATTTATGCGCAAACCCCCATTTTGTAAAATCGTGCTTAAGTCGTTATACGCAACACGACTTTGTAGAGCTTGTAGACCGACATGGTTTGGCATATCACCATAAGACACTCGGGCAATTATTTTGTGACAATAGCGCACAAGACATTGTTGATATTTTACTAACCGAGTGTGAGTGGGCGGGCGTTACTATTAAACTGCGCAGCGAAGTGTTAAATGTCGCTAAAACAGCTACCGGCTATAGTGTGACCACTGAACAAGAAACACTTACTTGTGAGTCGCTTGTGGTTGCATCGGGTGGGTTAACCATGCCTAAACTGGGTGCTACGCCAATCGGCTATAAAATTGCAGAGCAATTTGGCTTAAAGATATTGCCGACTATGGCTGCTTTAGTTCCCTTTACCTTACATCAGCACGATAAAGACCGTTTTGAAGGGCTTTCGGGTATTAGTATTCCTTGTGAAGTTGCAAGCGAAGATGGCACCGTATTTAAAGAGAATATTTTATTTACTCATCGTGGTCTATCTGGGCCTGCTATATTGCAAATAAGCTCATTTTGGCGAGCAGGTCAGGCGGTAACGATCAATTTACTGCCTGAAATAGATTTAAAGCAACAGCTAGCTGATTGGCGAGAAACACAAGCGCAAAAATCGTTGAAAAATAGCCTTGCGACTATCCTACCTAAGCGCTTTGTAGAAATACTCCACGACAGTAACGCCATTCCCGATTGTAATATTAATCAACTGACGCATGGCCAAATAGACGCGCTTGCTGATTATATTCATGCGTGGCAAATTAAACCAAATGGTACCGAGGGTTACAGAACCGCAGAGGTTACTTTAGGCGGCGTAGATACCGACGAGTTGAGCTCAAAGACATTTGAGGCTAAAAAAGCTAAAGGCTTATACTTTATTGGCGAAGTAACCGATGTAACGGGTTGGCTAGGAGGCTATAATTTCCAATATGCGTGGAGCTGTGGATTTGCCGCCGGGCAGTACGCGTAATTGTTTTTAAACAATTATAAAATTTAGCTGCAAACTGCGTATTGACACGCCACTTCATCTTTGAGGTGGCGTTTATTCCTGCTCTGTTTATAACTTAAGTTTTTAACTCGTCTGGGTAAGTTTATACTGCTGCATTTTGCTATTTGGTTTTTCGGGAATAGTCATTTCTATAATTCCAGCATCAATGGCTGGCTTTAAGTAGCGCTCTCTAAAATGTTTACGGTCTTTTAATCCAAGCTTATTTTGTAGCTCTTGTCGGTTTAATGGCTTTTCGCTTTGGGTAAATACATTAATTAAAGCGATGGCTTGGGGGGCTTGTAAGTCTACATTTATAGCCTGTTTAACTTGAGGGGGTTGTTGGGGGTTTTTGGTTTTTGTTATTGATTTTAAATCACTTTCTAATGAATTTAGTGCCGCTAGTAATGCTTCCAATATATACTCAATAAACACGGATGAGTCACCGGACTTGGTACTCAGGTTAATGCTTTCAAAATAATGTCGGCGAGTTGTCGCTATAACATTGTTAATATTTATTAGTGAAAATAGCGAATGCCACTGCGATAATTGCAGGGTTTGCCACGTACACGCTATTTCAGTATTACCCTGTGCAAAAGGTTGAATAAACTGTAATTCATAATGGCATACTGCACTACTGATTAAAGGATGATGCGCGGTTGTTTTAAACCAAGCAAATAACTCCTCTACCATTTGTGGTACTCGCATTGCTTGTGGTGCCATTTGCAAACCACTTTTTAACGCTAAACTTTGCTGCCTATAACTGCCCGATTTTTCACTCAGATCTTTGATTAAGCTTCGATGCAAGGCTAATAAGCTATCTGGGGTTGATAGGCCAGATGATATTGATTGAATATCAAGGTTATTGATTTGCAGGGAGGCGGTTTTTTGTTGCTTATAGTGCTCAAGCATTGCAGGAGAATATAAGGCACTGATTTTGCCTAAAACTTCACTAATATTTACCATACTGTGAGTCATGCTAGCTGAAATAGAGAAGGGGGGAGTGGCGTTGCTCATTTTGGTATAGGGGTTATTCAAATCAGGGGGTTAAGAATACGCGAACTGAGTTTAAAAGTCAGTTTTAATGGGTTTTTAGTCTGGTTTTTTGTGCTGTTATTGGTTCTTTATAATTAGTTTGGTGTGTGTCGATACATTAATTGGGTACCTTCCTTAGTTATAAAAGGCTAGCTGAAGCGACTATTGTTAGTTTATTGTCGCTAAAATAAACTGAATTACGACCATTATTTTTAGCTTCGTATAGTGCGCCATCGGCACGTTCTAACACGCTAATAACTGAATCATCAGAACTGATGGTAGCTACCCCTATGCTTATGGTTAGCTGAATGTTGGCAACAGGGTGTGTCGAAATATAGTCTTTTAACGCGTTTGCTTGTGCTAATGCATTGGTCAGTGAGGTGTTTGGCAAAATAATAGTAAACTCTTCTCCCCCCCAACGTGCAATTAATGAGTGGTTGGGCATGCTACTTTTAATTAGTTTAGCAAACTCAGCTAGCACTTTATCACCGACTAAATGACCATAGGCGTCGTTTATTTTCTTAAAGTGATCAATGTCACAAATGAATAAGCAGTTTGTGGTTTTTGTTTCTTTGCTGCTGGTAATGACTTGCGACAATGCATAATCAAATTTTTGCCTATTATAAAGCCCTGTGAGTTTATCTGTTTCAGCGAGATGTTGAATCTCTATATTACGGGTTGTTAAATGCGCATATGCAGAAAAACGTGTTTTTTCATAAAATCTGAAAATTAAGATATGGGCAATGCTGACCTCAATGATATTAAATAAAGAGCCCAGCCCTATAGTGACGGTTAGCTGTTGTTGCTTATAAGTTAGGTAAGCACAAATACAAAAAGCAATGGCGCTAAAAATGCTTCCCCAATTTCTACCCACTAAAAAAAACGCAAAAGGGGGAATAAGTGTTGCCCAAAATAAAGAGTGAGCAAGGCCACCTACAGAGATAACAAATGTCATTATTAAACTAACGACCATAAATGTAACCGCCCATGCCGCAGCACTTACATTTGCAGTTTTACTAAACCAGCCATAAATAGCTAATGATATAACTAAGCCTAATGCATCAATGGCGGCAATATCGTAACTGTGAAAGTAGAACAGGTTGAGTAGGGTTAAAACTAAAAAGTAGCAGGTTGCCGTTAATAATGAATGAGCAATTAAGCGTGTGCGCCAAAAGTCTTTATGATCTTTTGGATACTGTGGTAGTCCTTTGTACCAAAAATCTAGCATGCTTTATTTCTCTTAGACTGTGTCTTTTTTATTAACTGATTATTACTCATAACCCGCTCATATAAAAGTACCGAGTAAATAACTACAAAAAGAAAGGGTTATCTAGCTTGCGCTATTTTTGTATGCAAAATACAGTTCTGCATTGCAGTGATAGCGAGTAGATCTTCAGCTAAAGATCTGACGGGCACATTATTACTTTGGACACTCTCTTTAAAGTGGTGATAGTTACATAGTTAAAAACCCCGATATCATGCAGTGCTATCGGGGTTTTTAACTTCTAGTGGTTACTCTTCGATAAACGCTTCACCTTCTTTCATCCACTTAGCGGCCGGTTTGCCTTTAAGATAATGATCAAAGTACTGCATCATACGCACTGAAAAATCGACCTGATTAGGAAACTTTTTCAAGTGGTGTGGTTCACCTTCGTATTGTAAAAAGGTTGCATCTTTACCTGCGCGGCGAAGCGCTAAGTAATATTGCACGCCTTCATGCCATGGCACCGCATCATCTTTGTCGCCAAACATAATTAAGATAGGCGTGTTTACTTTATCGGCAAAAAATACCGGTGAGTTTTCAATATAAAGCTCAGGTGCTTCAAATAAATTTTTACCAATACGGCTTTGCCCTGTTTCGTATTGAAATTGGCGTGCAAGTCCAGATTTTAAGCGAATGCCACTGTAAGCACTGGTCATGTTAGACACTGGCGCGCCCGATACCACTGCTTTAAACATATCAGTTTGGGTGATCATAAATGCACTTTGATAACCCGCCCAAGAGTGGCCTTGTAAACCTATTTTATCTGGGTCGGCAATGCCTAAATCAATCAGCTTTTGGGTGGCGTTGATCATGGTTTGAGTTGAAGATTTACCAGGGTGTCCTATTTCAAAGCGAATGTCAGGTAAAAAAATGGCGTAGCCATTTGAGGTAAACATCGGGAAATTAGGGCGATGATTTAATTCCATTTTTGGAAAGTCATACATGCGCTGGCTCATGTAGCGGTAAAAGTACACCACAACAGGCACTTTATCGCCTTTTTTGTAGCCGGCAGGCTTGATTAATACCCCTTGTAAATCTTCACCATCAAAGCCTTTATAGCTAATGAGTTCAGGTGCTTGTCCCCAAGCAAAGTTGCTTATCTGAGGGTTAAGGTTAGTTACGCGTTGTGGTTGTTTAAAGTTAGAGTCTGTTTGATAAATGTCTGGAAATTGCTGATAGGTTTGCTCAGTAAATAAGTATTTATCGGCATGTTTGGCCTTTTTAATTACATCAAAGCGCTTATTACCTGTAAGTAATTTAGTGACTTCAAGAGTTGCTAAATTAAGTTTTGCCACTTCACTTTGCTTGCTTTGTAAATTAATTGCAGAAAGCAGGAGCGTATCATTGTTGTTAAAGGCTACTTGGTTTTTATCAAGTTTGATCACTCTGTATTGCGTGTTACTTTTTTTACCATTAGTTAAGCGTTTAGCTTGCTTGGTATTGACGTTAAACGACCAAATATCGTATTTGCTGTAAACCAGTATTTCGCTGCTATCGTTTAGCCAGCCTGCAAAACCATAACCAGGCTGCTTGGATGGATAGTCGTGTTTGTCATCGGCAAACGTGGCGTTAATCGCCTTGCTGAGTACGCTCACTTTATTATTACCTAAGTTTTTAAGCTGTACTTGGTTATTATCAAAGTAAGCAGCAAACTGCCCATTGGGCGCAAGGCTCGGTCTAAATGCATAGTCGTTAATGATAGGAGTCTGTTTACCCGTGTTTATATCAACAGCAAAGTAGTCAGCAAAAAAACCGCCATACATTACTTTTTCAAGATGCGCTAAATTTGAGTAGCCTAACAATGAAGTGGCACGCTCAGTATTAAGCGCCAGCTCAGGCATATTTGGCGTGCTTAACTGAACGACTTGCTGTGAGTTTACATGGTATACCGCAGTGTAATGACGGTTTTTATTATTTTCATTCCATTGCTGCTCTTCGCGAGGTTTAATTTGCGCGTCATTGTTGTGCCATACATTTAACCCTTTATGGTCGCGAATTACTTCAAAGTCATACAGTGATGACTCATCTGTGTATTCTTTTTGTTTAACTTTTGCAGCGAGTTTTGGGCGGTTTTCAAAGTATAAACGTGTACCATCTTCGGCCCAAGTTAATGTCGCGGTTTTGCCCATTAACCATTCTGGGTTAGGTGACTGCACAGTTGTAAGCGTCTCGTTTTGCCACAGCGTTAATTCGTACTGACGACGACGCTTATCATCGTTTACATAGTTGCCTAAGGTAAACGCAACGGTTTTTTCGATTGGGTGCCACGCTATTTTGCTAGCAACCACACCAGGCTCATCAATTAATACGGTGCTGGTAAAATTATCGAGTGAAAATAAGGTAATTTGATTATTGCCGCCATCCACATAGCTTTGACTCACCAATAGTTGATCGCTGGTGGCACTAATGCCATAGGTAAAGGCACTTTCAAGAGTATGAGTGCGTTTGTCACTTAAGTTGATGATAACCAGCGGATAGCTTTTATCTTTTTTGTCGGCAGTGATAGCGCTGTCGCTGTCGAGCTTTTTATCGTCTTCTTCAGCGTTTTCATTTTTGCGATAGGCCAGCCACTGGCCGTTATTAGCTAGCACGTAATCTTTTACATTATTAAAGCTTTGCTGCTCACCGGTTTGGGTGTTCACTAATACTAAGTTATTTTTTAAGTCACTTTTTTTCTTAGTGGTTTCTTTTTCAAGCAGAGTAGGCACCTGCGTAAATGCGACCCAGTTTGCCATTTTGCTAATGGTAGGACGGGTTCCTCGTTCCACTTCAGCAATAAGCTTATTGCTATTGAGTGAGTAGACTTTCCCGGTAGCATTCCCGCGATAAGGGGTTGCACTTAAAGAAAGGATTTGACCATTTTCAGAAAGCTGCGTGCCTTTTGCAGATTTAAAATCAAATACATCTTTAAATTCTAGTGGCTTATTAGCTAAAGCACTGGCGCTCGTTAAGCTGGTAATAAGTGCACAGCCTACAAGAGTGAGTTGTGTTTTCATTATAGATTCTCGTTTTTTAACATTATTTTATTGTAACGAGTTTTAATAACAATTCGAGTAGATACGATAAGTGGTAGCAGGGCAGAGATGAGAGGTTAAAAATATAAGGTATAAGGTAAAAGGTAAAAGGTAAAACTTTCGGGCTACGGAATGCGAGGTGCTAAGTATCCGTAAAAAGTTAGGGAAGCGGAAGTTTAATTGTGGTTTTCAATTTTTTTACTTTCAGCTCTGTGTTCAAATTTATTTTTAAGTCTAATTTATAAAAAGAACACAGAGTTTATGTGGAATAGATTATAAGAAATGGCTAAATAGTTTAATTTAATAACCTTGCTAGCAAAATTAACTAAAACCTTATAACCAAATTTTTTGAAGCTCTGGCCATTGTTTTTCAAATTGCTCGCTAGGTCGTGCACTAAAATTACTGCGCACAAACTGATTCATTTTACCTTCAACGTAGGCAAGCAAAAAGTTAGCTAGGGTTAACTCATCGCTTTGGAAGTTTTTACCTTCACGTAGCTTACGCTCTCTAAGGATTTGTTTAAATTGGGTTTCTAGCTTTTCAAATAAGCCTTGTACACGCTCACGAAGTCGCTCTTGTTCACCCTGTAGAGCATCGCCTGTTAATATACGGGTTATGCCTGGGTTTTTTTCGGCAAACGTTAGCAGCAGTAATAGGGTGTTGTATACACGTGCTTTACTTTCTTTCTCGTTATCTAAAATAAGATTAATACGTGATAGCAGCGTGTCTTCAATAAATTCAATTAACCCTTCAAACATGCGCGCTTTACTAGGAAAGTGGCGATAAAGAGCGGCTTCAGATACGCCAACTTCTGCGGCAAGTTTGGCTGTTGTAATACGCTGGCCTGGGCTGGTTTCTAACATTTGTGCGAGTGCTTGCAGTATTTGCTCTTTGCGATTACTTTTTTTTGTCGCAGGCATGAACATTCCTTTTTAATAGTTATTTTTTTCAACATAAATGTGCGATAACACAGCTTTGTGCCAAGTGTTACAGCGCGCAATACTCAATGGGGTGTTTTTGCACGTATTACAGCGATACATTAGTAATGCGCAAGCGTTAAGCTATTTTAGCGTAGTAAAATTACACCAAAAGGTCACAAGGCGTCATCATGTTAATGTTTTATTCAGTTTGTTTCCAGCCTTTTTATAATCGTTTGGCGAGCTGCTCGATCACTTTAACCGCTATTTCTATTTTACTGGTTTCAGGTAAGTCGAGTTGTTCATTTTGCCAATACAGGGTGAGTGCGTTGCGCTCAGAATTAAAGCCTACATCACTGTGCGATACATCGTTGGCACAAATCATATCGAGGTTTTTATTGGTTAGTTTCCCCTTTGCGTAATTAGCAACGTTCTGCGTTTCTGCGGCGAAGCCGACGGTGTAAGGGCGGTTTTGTGTGAGGTTTGCAACCGCGGCTATTACATCTGGGTTTTTAACTAAGCTAAGAGTGAGTTCATCGCCTTGTTTTTTCATTTTTTGCGTGGCGATACTTGCTGCACGATAATCGGCCACAGCGGCACAACCAATAAAGGCATCTGAGTGAGGCGCATATTTGAGTGACTCATGCAGTAACTGTTCAGCACTTTCTATATTAATTAAATTAACACCTTGCGGTGCTGTAATAGTTACCGGGCCTGAAATTAAGTTCACGTGTGCGCCAAATGATAACGCAGCTTGCGCCAGTGCATAGCCCATTTTTCCAGAGCTATGATTTGATATAAAACGAACAGGATCGAGAGGTTCACGGGTTGGGCCTGCGGTAATTGTAATTGTTTTACCTGCTAAGAGTTGTGGTTGCGCAGGTTCAGTGCATAAACTCACTAATTCATGCGGTTCAAGCATTCGCCCAGCACCGACATCACCACAAGCTTGCTCACCCTTACCTGGTCCCCAAACAGCAACGCCACGAGCCTTTAAAGTGGCTATATTAGTTTGCGTTGCAAGGTGTGCGTACATTTGCTGATTCATAGCTGGCGCTATGGCAACTTTTGCGGGGGTCGCCAGTAATAAAGTCGTGAGCAAGTCGTCAGCAATCCCTGCGGCCATTTTCGCAATAATATTGCTGGTGGCAGGGGCAACTAAAATTAAATCAGCCCATTTGGCAAATTCAATATGTCCCATAGCGGCTTCGGCTGATGGGTCTAGCAATGAGTCAGACACCATTTCACCACTCACAGCTTGCATGGTTAGCGGGGTGATAAAATGTTTTGCTGATTCGGTCATTACTACTTTAACGTCACAACCATGGTCTTTTAAGCGTCTTACGAGTTCAGCACATTTATACGCTGCAATTCCACCGCTAATACCCAGCACTATTTTTTTATTTGTTAAATTAATCATGGTTGTTCATCAATTTTATAAAATATGGTGGCTAAAATAACAAATCTTGAGCGTGACAGCTAAGATAAAATGCGTTTTATCGCGCTAATTTTTGATTTTGCATTACAGTTATACAGTACAGTAACCTTTCAAGGATGAATCATGCAATTAACGTCACTGCCTAATTCGCTCCGCCCGCGAGAAAAACTGCTAGAAAAGGGCGCAAAGGCACTCTCTGATGCTGAACTATTAGCTATATTTTTGCGCACGGGCCTACCCGGCATGAATGCCATAGAGTTGGCGCAGCATCTGATCAACGAAAATAAAACCCTGCATAATTTGTTTAATGCCAGCATAGATGAGTTTTGTGCGCAAAAAGGCTTGGGAATGGCTAAATATGTTCAGCTACAAGCAGTACTTGAGCTAAGCCAGCGTTACATGCAAGAAGGCTTTGTACGCGACGCCGTTTTTAACTCTCCACAAGCCGTTTATGACTATTTAACGCTGCAAATGCGTGGATTGCAGCAAGAGGTATTTATGGTGTTGTACCTTGATAGTCAAAATCGTTTATTAAAAGATGAAATATTATTTTACGGCACAATTAATGCGGCCAGTGTATATCCGCGTGAAGTGGTAAAGGCGGCACTGAAAAATAATGCGGCGGCGGTGATTTTTTCACATAATCACCCCAGTGGTATTGCAGAACCGAGTCAGGCCGATAAGCTCATTACCAATAAGTTGTGCCAAGCACTGCAATTAGTCGACATAAATGTGTTGGATCATATTATTATTGGTGGTGAAAGCAGTGTTTCGTTTGCCGAACGGGGACTGATTTGAGTTTATCGCTTCAGATATGTGCTAAAAATGAGCGGTTTAGTGCGTTTTGGCAAATTAGTTTAATTTAAATGCAGTTTTTACTTTCCCTAAGGGCATTCGATCTTTATAATTAGCCGCTATCAAATTTACACATGAGCTGGTTGGATAAGATCAGTATTTGATCTTTGCCTGTAAAAGCTGTATAAAGAGCGCCCTTCGATTTATCTCTAGGGCACAAATACATGGCCTTAGGGAAAATTAAGCTCGAGCGAAGTTATTGGAGATATATAGACATGTCTAAAGTATGTCAAGTTACAGGTAAGCGTCCAGCGGTTGGTAACCACCGTTCACACGCGAGAAACGCGACTAAACGTCGTTTCCTACCTAACCTACAAACACACCGTTTTTGGGTTGAAAGTGAAAAACGTTTTGTAACATTACGCACTACTACTAAAGGTATGCGTATTATCGATAAAAAAGGCATTGACACGGTTCTTACTGAAATCCGTGCTCGTGGCGAAAAAGTTTAAGGAACTGAATTATGCGCGATAAGATCCGTTTAGTTTCAACTGCTGGTACTGGTTTTTTCTACACTACCGACAAGAACAAGCGTAACATGCCTGAAAAAATGGAAATCAAAAAATTCGATCCTAAGGCTCGTAAACATGTGATTTTCAAAGAAGCTAAAATCAAGTAATTTAGTTTTCTTTCAGAAATGTAAAAACCCAGCTTATGCTGGGTTTTTTGTTTTTAAAATCTGCTCTATCATCCACCGAAACCATATCACCGTAATGATACCCATTGAATTAAATCGCTAATTGGCTTTTGTTAAGCACCACGAATTATTCCGTAGATAATGGCATCAGTTGTTTATAACTAAAAAACATAAAGAGTATGAGCATTAAATGACTTTACGGGCTAAGTCGTTTGGTGTTGTTGATTTAGAGTGCGGATGAGCTGTTTAAGTATGCCTGAAGAGGAATAAGGGGGCTTTACGCTGACTTACTAGGGTATGAGCTGTAAGTAGCTCTAAGGCTACTTACAGCGCGATATTTATACTTTAAAGTTCTCTACTGATATTCTTAGTTCTTCGGCTAATTTAGCCACTTCTGAACTTGAAATATTCGTTTGTACAGCGCCTTCTGCTGTTTGCTCGGCAATAGCAACAATAGACTCTAAGCGCTCACTGATCTCTTGTGATACTTGTTGTTGCTCTTGTGCTGCTGTTGATATCTCTTCACTGACATTATGCGCTTGTGATACTGCAAGGGTAATTGAGTCCAGTGCACTGTTGGCTAAGTCACTTTGCTCAACACACGAAACCGCGCGTTCTTTACCTTTTTCCATAGCTTTAACCGCTTCTTCAGCGCCCGACTGTAGTGATTCAATCATAGATTGAATTTCTTGGGTCGACTCTTGTGTTTTACTCGCAAGCGATCTTACTTCATCAGCTACCACAGCAAAGCCTCTGCCGTACTCTCCGGCACGAGCGGCTTCAATCGCTGCATTAAGTGCGAGTAAGTTAGTTTGCTCGGCAATACCGCGAATAACATCTAAAATACTACCAATTGATGCGCTATCTTTGTGTAGTTTATTGATAACACTTGATGCTTCGTCTACTTCGTAGGCGAGTTGCTCAATGGTTGCTTTATTTTGATTTGAAATACCTTTAACGCGCTCCGCTTCTTTATCGGCATTTTTAATTTCGCTCAGTGCTTGTTGCGCACTATTACTCACTGTTTGTGATGTGCTGCTCATTTCAGTGGTTGCGGTTGCTGCTTGCTCTACTTGCGCTTGCTGATTACTGATTGCTTTGCTTGATTCACCGGTAATTGTTGAGGTTTGCTCAGAAGCGGCTGCAAGTTGTGTTGAACGTGAAATAATACCGGTGATTAAGCTACGTAAGCTATCAATTAAGGTATTACAACTTTTCGATAACTCACCAAATTCATCTTTTGCGCTGTCATCTAAGCGTTGAGTCATATCACCACTGGCAACAATATCTAGAATACGATTTACTTCCGCTAATGGCTTAGTAATACGGTTAACCGTAATGATGGCTACAAGCACAGCGATAATAGTCGCAATGATCATACCTATCCATGTCCATAAATTAGCTGAGTTTACGTCACTACGTACGCCTTCTTGTAATGTAAATGCAACGCCACTGGCTTGTAATACTAATTCGTCAATTTGGCTAAGCGCTGTTTTAGTCGCTTTTTCAGACTCTGTTAATTCACGCTCGGTTGTGCTTATTGCGTCAATAAGGCGTTTTTTATTAGCTGAAAGGCTATCGTTACCTAAAATATTGCTCTCTAGGGTATCTACATAACCCTTTAAGTCATTAAACAAGCTGCTGTGACTTTGCTCTATCGCCGGCTTTATTAATGAAACGGTACGAACGACTTCTTCAAAGTAATACACTTGCTCATTTTTGATAATATCGAGCGTGTTAAGCGTTTTAACGGTTAGCATGTCGGTGCTGCTGGTAACCACGGACATAAAGTTATTTTCTAGATTATTAGCTGCTTGATAAGCGCGTGGATGATTATCCTCTAAACCATCAATATCAATAATATCAAGCACCATAGAGTTTGCATCTTCTGCCGCAAGCTCAACGGTTTCTAATTGAGCTTTGAGCTTTTTGTTAAGCACTAGCTGGGTGTTTTTATCTTTAAGCAGGCTGTTTATGATATTTGAAAAGCTCTGGTAGGTTTTTTCAACTTCAAGGCTGCTTTTGTTTAACTGTGGATCGTCTTTAACAACTTGTTGTAGTTCGCGGTGCAATTTATTAAATATTTGTTTTTGCTCTTCTATTTGCGCTTTTAACGTGGCGAGTTCTTGAGCCGATGTTATATGGAAACTAGCTTGAGCGGCTTTACTCATCAAAATAAATTCTGCTTGTAACTGAGCGCTCTTGTTTAATGCAGGAAGCGATAGCTGATTAACTTTTTGAGTTGAACGATCTATATTTGCTATTTTTATTAAAGAGTTACCGCCAATAATTAAAAGTAATAAAGTGATAAATATAAAACCACCCCAAATACGTTGACTCACTGTTAGATTCATATGGTTTTCCATTCAAAAATACGTCTATTAAAACTTATCGGCGCTTTCAACAATAAGT
>NZ_JASDDA010000039.1:0-35834 GCF_030407645.1 Pseudoalteromonas sp. APC 3495
GACTATGCCTTAAAATAACTCCCTCTAGCGTTAAAAAATAATTAACATCGGTGCTATTTTTCTTGTTGCATTTTGCTGGTCAAAATTAATAACTTCATACTAATTATCTCTTTTAAAAAGCCTTAATGTTAACAAAAGATTTCATTTTGATAACAATTGTGTTTAAATCCGAAACAATGGACTGAGATAACCCTCAAAACTAATTTGCACGGAAGTAAAAAAATAATAATTTTTAAAAATGGAAAAACTATGAATAAAAAAATCTTTGCTGCTTCCGCTTTGCTAGCAATTTCATCAACTTCTTTACTTGCATCTAACCAAACATTTCAAGCAAGTGTAAATGGTTGGACTGAGCCTACTTTTGCAGAAGATAGCCCACTGCACTTTGGTAAAATTCGCTTATCTACAAGCTCAACCTGTACGATGGATAATGCAGGCGCTGTATCGGGTGACTGTGATGCGTCAGATGCAAACATTCAATTAGGTGGAATTACTGTATCTGGTTTAGCGCCAAATTCAGCAATGAATATTACTGTATCTGGAAGCACAGGCACTAACTTAACTTTTGTTCCAGTAACAACGGCTACAGATGGCACAACCAGTGTAACAACTGCTGACAATGTTGCGTCTGCTTTCACTACTGATGCAAGTGCAACCGATATTACTGTTAGTGTATATGGTGATATGACAGTTGATTCTACACTGACAGCGGGCGCTGCTTACACTGTAGATTACACTGTAGATGTGTCTTTCCAATAAGACTATGAAAGCTGAGGCTAACTTACTTAGTTAGCCTCAGTTTATTTTTTTGCGCAATTGCGCATTAAAAATAAAATGTGTGGAGCAACGCGCTCCACTTTTTATTATCATGTTGTTGAGTTGTCCCATGATTCTTAAACTTTTTTGTTGGGCCGCCCTTTGCCTAACTCTTTTACTACCTGAAATTTGTAGTGCCAACCTTGCGCTGTCTGAATACCGTTTATACTTTGATGGACGTACTAAAAATAATTCACTACTTATCAGAAATACCTCTAATAAAAATCTCGATTTTAAACTTGTTGTTACCCATAAAGATATGACCGAAGAAGGAGCACTTATAGATGTTACTCCGCAACAAGTTGAAGGACGCTCTGCCAAAAACATGCTACGGTTTTCTCCACGTCGCGGCACTATTGCCCCAAAAGGGATGCAAGCTATCAGAATGACCGTTCGCAAAAAAGCTGAGCTTGCTGTAGGCGAATATAGGGCGGTGCTTAAAATCATAGCCTCTGAGTCACAAAACCCCGACATTGATGGAATAAGCATTAGACCTAAAGTTGCTTACAGCGTGCCTGTTATTGTTCGTCATGGCCAATTAGAGGCTGACTCAGAATTAATAAACCCGCAATTAATTACTCAAAATGGGCGTCCGACTCTAACATTTTGGCAAACACTCACAGGGAATCGCTCTGTGTATGGAAACTTTGAATTAGTCGATGAGAATAATGTAATGATTGGTGAAATAGCCAATGTGGCCGTTTATACCCCTTTATCACGTCGCAAGGTATACATCACTTTACAAGCCCCTGTGACAGGGCCTGTGACACTCAATTACAAAGAAAACGAGCTTTACGGCGGTAAAATCGAGTTAGCGATCCCTATTAATATCAAATAACAAATGCTACACATTAATGCCTTATACTATGGTATAACGGCTCGCTTGTTACTTTGTACATTACTGTTAATTGTACCCAAAGCAATCATCGCAAAGCAGTTACCGACTCTTTATCAATGGCCTATTGATGAGGAGTCTTTTGTGATTATAAATGTCAGGGTAAATGGGCGCTCAGTTGTCTCCGACTTAGAAGCTTACTACTCAAAATCAAATAAGTTGCTACTTCCCATAAGCGGCCTGAAATCGACCATGGGAATTAGCTTAAACGTGTCACAAAATACACTGTCTGCTAACGTTGACTCAAGTGAGCAGGTGCTGAATGCTGAGCTTTCCTCAACTTTAGCCCCCTCAGAAAATGTTTCATTGTGGGCTGTCGATGACTACGACCACTATGTTGATTTATCTGTTATAAATACACTTTTAAATACCGACTCGCGCTTTGATTACTCACTGATGCAGGTTTCATTTTCTAGTAACTTGCTTACTTATAATAACAACCAAGTAACGAGTGGTATTACAAAAAAAATTAAGTCCAAAGCACTGCAATACGACCACTTTATAGACGACCAATACCAAGCGCTAACCTACCCCGTGTCTGAATATTCGCTATCAGCAAGCTATAAATCGTCTAATAATCGTTATAAGGGACTACTCAGACTTAATAGCTACTTTGACTTATTTCATCATCGAGCTGAACTACGATTCAACAAAAACGAAAACACCGCTAATACCTTTTTAAAAATAACTAAAGACTTTAACTTAAGTGAACAAGATCACTCACTGGCACGCATTCACTACCAATTGGGAGATATTCAATCTCAGTCAGATCAGCTTATTACTAGCTCAAACCAAGGCCGGGGATTTTATATTTCAAATGCTAACCCGCATTCGGCACAAAATTTTTCAACTATCACCATTGAAGAACCGGCACTACCGGGCTGGCAAGCAGAGCTGCATCGAAATGGCCAATTTATTGCCACGACTCAAGCTAACGACGAAAATTTGGTTCGATTTACCGATGTTGAAACTTTTTACGGCAACAATATCTTTGAAATTAAACTTTTTGGCTCACAGGGTGAGCAAATTACACGCACTCAAAAATATACAATAGGGCAAGACGCACTATCGCCCGGAAAAATAAGCTATCAGGTGGAGTTTTTAGAAACAGATAAAAGCGTTTTTAATCAATCCAGTAACTCCTCAACGGCGATGAGTAATGCCTTTAAAAGTAATCTCTCTTATGGCATTAGTGAGTTTATTACTTATGACGCTCAAATTACTCATTTGCAAACTGAACAAAATAACAGCAGCTACCTATCATCTGGGCTAAACACACTTACAGATCACGGCAGTTACCGTTTTTTAGCCACAAAACAACTCGATGCTGGCTATGCTTATTTTGCCGGTTTTAGAGGCCTACTTTCTAATAAACTTTATAACGATATCAATGTTAATGTTGAATACAGTGCCCTTAATAACTTTTCTAGCGCTTTATTTGTAGCAAAAGAGAACTCACTCAAAAATAGGCTGTCACTGAGCCTCAATGGCCGCACTGATTTTTTTAACTCCCTTAACTGGAATATGAGGTGGAACAATGAAGTACGTAAAAATACTAACACTAAAAATCGGTTCTCATTAGGCATCAATAAAAGTTATGTCGCAGGAACATGGTCAAGCCAACTATTTTATGATGACGATACCAATAACCTAATAAACCGGCTTTATTCTTCAATAGATATTGCCTCTTGGAAATGGACCAACACCTTAGATTGGCAGGCTAATAATGGCGCAGAACTCACTCGTTTGAGAAGTAGTTTACGCTGGCCACAAACACAAAGTACCTTTAATCAAACCCAGCTGACGTATCAGTCTAACTCTGCGGCAAGTACGCTTTTAAATCATCAATATACTTACCGCCATGAGATATTTAATATACAAGTATCAGGGCAAGTTGATAATCAAGGAGATTGGCGCTTATCTTTAGGTTTAAATGGCACATTTAGTTTTGATCATTTAGAAGCAGACTTTAACTTTGACACTCCTCGCTCATTAAATTCCGGGCAAATAGAAGTTAGTTCGTTCATAGATTGGAATGAAAATGAAATCTTTGACCAAGGCGATGAGCCAATTCAAGACGTTAATTTTACTGGCAACTACCTATGGCGAGATAAATACACCAATAATGACGGAAAGGTCTTGCTACCAAGCAGTTACGGTGGCCAGGTTTTAGATGTTAATTTACGCTCGTTGTCTAATCCTTACTTGCAGCCCTCTTTAGGAAAAATTAAAACATTGGCTCATAGAGGCGGACAAACCAAAGTAAATATTCCTTTAGTGGTCTACAACGAGGTTGAGGGGACTATTTATCTATCGAGCAATGAAAAGAGTAAACCTATCGCAGGACTGACGGTTGTACTTAAAGAAAAAGACGGCGAAAAGCATTATTCAACGGTCACTGAATATGATGGTTATTATTATTTCCCCAATGTTTCTCAAGGAAATTATATACTTGAAATAGAAAAAAATGAGCAACTCTCAGAAAACATAACTATAAAAAATCTTCCTGAGCAGGTCATCACTGAAAAAAGCGGCGATACCATAATATTGCAAGATATTATTGTATACACAAATAACGCTGATACCTTAACTGAACAAGCTACAATAGCGGCTGAATCAAACCAACAAACACCTTATTTTGTGCAATTAGGCGTATTCAAAAAGTTTCAATCGGCACTTACTGTTGCGAATAAAATTGATAAAGCAGCCTATGCTTTGCAGTTATATAAGCATGAACGTCGTGATAGCTATTACCTCGTTGCAGGCCCATATAACAATGCAGCTAAAGCACAACAAACCATTAATGATGTTTATTCAATACCAGCGCTTCATGGTAGCTTTATGGTTGATGCAAGGCGATATGCCTCACCACAGTGGCGAAAAATAGGGGAGTGGAGCGATATGCAAACCAAAAATACTGAGACTTATTTTTGCCAGTATGGTGCATATACCTCTAAAAAATCCGTTAACAAAAAACTACTAAGGGAAAACCCATCACTGTTCATAGCAGAACGAGCAATAAAAGGTAAAGCCCACTATTTGATGCTGTCAGGACCTAATAATGCAAAGCAAACAGCTTGTGATACGCAAGTGATTAAACAAATAAAAGGGCTCACCACCGCGATAAAGAAACCTTGGCACAGCATTTTTACTATAAATCAGTAGTAAAGTACTGCACCTGTGTTTTGCCATCACTGTTTAAATGCGACTCACATTTTATTTCACAACGCGCTCCCGCAGATTCAGCAACCCAAATCGATTGCGCGCTCTTTTTGATATAACACGCAGAATACAGAGCATCTTCTTTTTGCGCAGCAACAACAAAGCAACGCTGAAAATCACCCAAAGCTAATACTTTGATTGGATAAACTTGTTCTTGTGCAATTACACCAGCACTAAATGTTTGTGATGATTTAGCATAAACAGCATATGAAATAGCGAGCATACACACCAAAAACATTAAAATAGATATTTTTTTCATATAATTAAAGCGAATTAAAAAGCAATATAGTAAGTGTAGAATAAATTAGTTTTTATGTGTTTATTTAACAAATATTAGACTGTAAATAGCAATGACCGCTTGATTCACCACAAGTCAATGTACTGATGATATAATACATTTTTTGCAAAAAGAGCGGGGCACTATGTTAACTATTTCAAATACCGTAACCATAGATGAATGGGAAGTAGAGCTCAGCGCTATTCGCTCACAAGGTGCAGGCGGGCAAAATGTTAATAAAGTAGCCAGTGCTATACATTTACGCTTTGATATTAATCGCTCTAAATTACCTGACTTTTATAAAGAACGATTACTTGCTTTAAAAGATTCAAGGATCACCAAAGAAGGGGTATTGGTTATTAAAGCGCAAAGCCATCGCACCCAAGAGCTCAACAGGGAAGATGCATTAAAACGGCTAAAAGATTTAATTTTAAGCGCCACTAAGGTTAATAAAGCACGTCGTGCTACCAAACCTAGCCGTAACTCACAGCGTAAACGCATGGACAAAAAAACCAAACACGGCCAAACCAAAGCCCTACGCGGTAATATTAAGCTATAACTTTAGTAACCTGTACTGTGGTTAAGTATATAAAAAGGCTGCGGATGCAGCCTTTAATTTAATCATAAGTATGATGGCGGGTGACGCTAAATCGGTTGAGGATTCGATGCACTACATACACTGCACTTAAGCTTACTGTTACTGCAACAGCCACCGAGCTAAATCGATACATGGCGCTGTATATTAAATCTTGCCCTGGGCCTAACGACTGACCAAATAAAATGCCAAACGTGGTTAATACCCCAAACCCAACACCCGGTGGACCACCGCCTAAAATATGAAAACGACTGAATATAAAAGACAAAATCCATAATATAGCCACCGGAAAAAGCAAAACGTCAGTATGGTTATACAAAAACAATTGCGCAACTAAGGCAGCATTACAGCCTATCAGTGTACCAATAATACGTTGCCAACTTGCGGTGCCCGCAGCCTTAAAACACAACGAAAACAAAATTAAAATAGACGCCGCTTGCGCCGAAATTGAATCTTGTAAGTCAAGTACCTGAAAAACCACGAATGATAAAGTCGCAACGCTAGCGCATAGCAACACCTCGTGACGAATACTTTCTTTATCCTTGTGTGGCACAGCCCGCATGGGCCGCGCTGTCACATCAGGAAACAAACCATGCATCAAGAGCGCAATAATAATAGTAATAAAAATAGCCATACCATTACTTAAAATAAGCGGGTAAATGCTGCTTCCTTGATCAACATGGCTGGCAAAGTGCAACTGAATCGATAAACTCACCGCACCTAACGCACCAAATAAAAACGCACCACCAGAGCTCATTAAGTAAAACAATATACAAAAGCTGGCAAAAATAATGAGCGTCATTAACACCGGCAAGTGTGAAAATAAGCCCTGTAAAATAAGCACTATAAACGCACTGTAGGCAGCACTGGCAACAAATTGACGGATCACGCCTTTGTTAATACTTGGCACTAAACCGAGTAATAACATAGGGTAAACTGTAAAAAATATTCCATTGGGCCAATTCATTAACTTGCACAAAGTAAAACCAATAGTGCAACCACCGGCAATCCGCAGCGCTTGGCGTAAGCCATTTGAATCGAGTTGTGGCGCTTGGCTAACATGTTGTGTCATTACTCGCCCCACTAATAAATGTAATGTAACCAACTAATAAAGCGGATCTGTACTGATCCCAACCATTGACCTATAGCCGATTGTGGAAGTAACTGCACAGTGGCACGCGCACCACTGGGCATATTATTTATAAGCTGAGTGTTATTTGGCAGCACTAAATGAATACGTTGACGCTGAGCGTCACGAACCCAGCGGTTGCTGGTTTCGGTGGTGCTAAGTAATCCATTCGCACTAAGTTGCCCGTCACTAACACCTGCTTCGAAGGTTTCAATTTTAGCGTCGAATACTTCACCTGGTCGGCTGTCAAACACTACTTTTGCTAAACTGCCTGGCTGCATATTTAATAGTGACTTTTCACGAAAATCAGCCACTAAATCTGCTTTTCTTGCCACAATAGCAAGTAATGGCTTACCCGCAACAGCATAGGAACCCTCAAGTAACTGTAAATTAGCCACTACACCATCACTTAAAGCACGCACTTGCGTATAGGATAAGTTAAGCTCGGCTTGCGCTAACTGATTGGCCGCATGGCGCAATGCTAAATTATTTTGCCCCGAGTCGCCACGCGCTAAAACTGCTTCAGCGAGCTGTGCTTCAAAGGCGGCTAAATTAGATTGGCTTGCTGCAAAATTTGCACGAATGCTTTCAAGCTCTTGTTCCGAAATAGAGTTTTGTTTATAAAGCGTTTCGCCACGCTTTTTTAATAGCTGCTGCTCATGCAATTTAGCGTTAGCTGCACTTATTTGTGCCTCAAGCGCTTTTACATTGGTATCAAGGCGTTTATTTTGAAGTTTAGCATCGTCAAGGGCAAGCTGTGCTTGCTCAAGTGCTAGTTGGTAAGTATTTTTATCTATCTCAAATAATACATCACCCGCTTTAACCGCTTGGTTATTACTGATCAATACATCGGTAACACGGCCATTTATTTGCGGTGATATTTGCACAACCGGATGATAAACCCGTGCTTGTGGCGTAACCGGCAACCACACATCGGCAACAATATAATAAAAAAAGACAACAATAAAACCAACAAGCGAAACTTTAACGTAGCGGGCAAATTTTTGATCAGGTGTCATACTTATTTATCTCCAGATAAGCTTGCAATACAACGCCGCGCGTTTTCTTCCATTTGCACTAAACTGTGCGCCATACCATCAAGTTGCTCAGTACTTAAACCGGCATATAAACGCTGTTTAATATCGCTTGTTAGCTCTTTTAAATGTTCTAATAACTTTATACCCTCATCGGTAAAGTACAATTTTTTACTGCGTTTATCGTGTTCATCAACTTGTCGAATAACCAGATTTTGCTGCTCTAATTGCTTAATGGTGCGCGTTAATGAGGGCATTTCAATACCTAAACTGGTCGCCAACGCTTGCTGTGTTGCCCCTAAAGGTAAATGATGTAAGTGAATCATTGCCGTCCAGCGCGACTGAGTTAAACCTAAGGGTTCAACCGCCAGTGTCACCGCTTCTCGACATAAGCGGTGCACTCGGCCCATATTGCCGCATAAGGTTAAATCGAGTGTTTCATGAAAAGGAATAGTGCTACTCATAGGAACTCTTGCTTGTGAATATCCAGCAAATTTTAGCATTAGTTAGCAGGCTAAGTAAATATTTGGTATTTTAACTTCACGTAAATAAGTATTATTTAGATAAATAGTGTACGGCAAGCTTATCTAAGAAAGTATAAAGCTTATTGTTCATTTCACTATAGTCGTGACTTAAGAGCTTTTCGGGCTGTTCAACAAAGCGGTAATTATGGGCATTGGTTAAATCATCGTTGGCAATAAGGAGGGTAACCACCTCGGTGGTCAATTCCATGTGGCATTGAAAACCAAATACTAAATCGCTATAAGCGACTATTTGCCTTGGACAACCTTCGCTATAGGCAATAATACTGGCCGTAGCAGTCAGCCCTGGCATATCGTTATGCCAATGCCCCACATTAAGCCACTGCCAAAATGGCTAAATAACGGATGATTCAAACCTGCATCAGTGAGGGTAATTGCAAACTTACCAATTTCCTTTTCTGGACTAGGTTGATAAGTCGCGCCTAACGCTTCACCAATTAATTGCGACCCCAAACAAACGCCTAACACCACTTTGTTTGCCGTGATCGCACTGGCAATAAAGGCTTGTTCTTTTTTGCTATCAAAATAAGGGCATTCTGCAAGCGATGTAGCGGGCGATTGTGGCCCACCCATTACGATTAAAAAATCGATATCATCGGTATGCTGAGGTAAGGGTTCAGCTAAATAAATACGGGTATAAGACAACGTATGGCCATTCATTTTAGCCCAAGCTTCATAAGCGCCTGGCGCTTCAAAATGTTCATGAATAATAAAGTGAATGTGCATTGCCGTTTCCTTAAAATATTATCTTTTTAATAATACCCTAGGGTCACCGGATATAAGTGACCATGTGATATCAGCCGCTAAAAGTTAAGTAAATTAGCGGGAGAGTATTGATCAGTCAGCACCTTAGTATCACTTGGCCAGTCCTTACCATCTTTAGTGAAAAACATACGTTGGCTAATTGCCTCTATATCGACATCATAAGGGGCAAGTAACGGAGCTAGTTGCTTAACCCGCTGTGCTATTTGTTGCTCTGTAGGGGTTTTGTTATAACCGGCTAAAATAATACGGTTACTATTATTATTGGCTGTTACATTAATAAAATCGCCAAATACCGCATGATAGGTTGCCGACTCATGCTCATAGAGTTTACTTGATGAAAACGTGTTAGCAGCCACAATTCCGCCTTCGGCTAATACGCTTTTTATCTCTTCAAAAAACTCTTTTGTGAGTAAGTGCTCAGGAATGTAATCGCCATTAAACGCATCTAAAATAATCCAATCAAATTGCTGACTTTTAAGCGCCGCACGTTTAATAAAAATACGCCCATCTTGTACTTTAGTAGTTACGTTATCGGTTTCTATAAAGTTAAAATAATCGCGCGCCACTTTAATTACCGAAGGATCTATTTCAACATTTTCAATGTGTGCCTTTGGGTATAGCTCATGAATCATATTAGAAAGCGTACCGCCACCTAAACCAATAATGAGCACATTTTTAGGGTTATCAATCAGTAATAAACTAGAAAAAGCCAACTTAGTATAATTAAATACCAGTTTTTTAGGGTCGCTAATGTACATGCAACTTTGGCTGCTTTGTCGGGTTTTTTCATCAAACTTTAAACAGCGTAAATCGCCAGTTTCTTCAACGAGTAAATTTCGATATAAAGAGCGCTCTTTATGCACCACATTACTCATACTATGAGCTGAAAATAGCAGCGCCATTATACTAATAAACAATAATTTAAGCTTGTGCATAAACGACCTCTCGCACTTTAAGTTTATCAAAGCTAATAGCAATTAGCCCAAGCGTGCCTAACACACCAGCAAAACCTAAAATAATGGTGTTAACATCAAACGCCAGTACCATATAAAAAGAGGTAATAATGGTGCCCAGCGCACTGCCTAAGGTACTTACAAAATAAAGGCCGCCAGCCACTTGGCCGCTGCGCTCACTATTGGTAACCAGCAAACGTACAGAGTAGGGCGAGATCATGCCTAAAATAATGGTGGGTATAAAAAATAACGCGGTTGAGGCGAGTAACGAGCCATAGCGACTGTCTTCAATATGCGAAAAAATAAATGCCATAATTGGCTCAGCAAACAAAGCAATGGGTAGTACCATAATACTGGCAACTAAAAAGATTAACCCATATTTGGTCAACGAAGGATGACGAATAGACAGCTTTCCCCCCAGTAAATACCCAAATGATAAGCTAAGCATAAATACAGTAATAATACTGCCCCAGATATGCACACTACTGCCAAAGTAAGGCGCTAAAATTCGCCCACCTAATAGCTCTATTCCCATAATACTAAAGCCACTACTAAACGCTAAAAAGTAAATTAATGCATTTGTTTTTGTTAACATTATATTGTTCTTATTGTGTTATTTTTATCCATCTTAACGTGATAGCTGCATAGTCGCTAGTGTAAAAATTAGACGCACACATAGAGCGCAAAAAAACATTTTGTTATAAAGTAACACATGCTATAGTTTTGGTTATAATATAACGTTACTAAAAAGCATTTTATGAAGTACTCATTAATTTACTTAGCCTGCTTAAGTGCAAGCGCACAAAGCCTTGCCCAAAGTCAACCAATAGAGAAAATTGCGGTTACATATAAACAAGCTTACCGAGGCGATATTCCTCAAAAGCAAATGCCACAATCAATCGAAACCCTCGATAACGCGATACTTGATCAAAAAGGAATAACTCAATTACAAGATGCGCTGGATTTTTCTGCCAGTATTTCACGTAAAAATAACAGTGGCGCATTATGGGATAGCTTTTCGATTCGTGGATTATCGGGTAACGAAAACATGCCATCGGGTTACTTAATTAATGGTTTTAGCGGTGGACGCGGATTCAGCGGCCCTCGTGATGTATCAAACATTGAGTACATTGAAGTATTAAAAGGCCCAGGCTCTGCACTTTATGGCCGCTCAGAACCCGGCGGTACAGTAAATATCGTAACCAAAAAACCTCAATTTGAGCAACAGGGTGAGCTAAAACTTAGCTTAGGTAGTGATAATTTTAATCGCGTTGAAGGTGACTATACAAACGGCATTAACGATAACACAGCATTTAGAATAAATGGCGCATGGCAAGATAGCGACAGCTACCGCGATGAGGTGTACACCCATAAAAAGGTGATTACGCCATCTATTTATCATCAAATAAACGCTTCAACCAGCATCACTTATGAATTTGAATACGTTGATTTAGCCCAGCTATTTGACCGTGGGGTTGTTGTACTTAATGATAATTTTAATACTGTTCCTAGCTCACGCTATTTAGGCAATCCAAACGATGGTGACACGCAAGTATATTCTCGTGGTCACCAAGTGACTTTAAATCATGATATAAACAATGAATGGTCACTCGTTGTAGGCGCAAACTACCGCAGCTCTACACTAACTGGGTTTTCGTCTGATGCTGAACTTGCACCCTCGCGCCAATCATTATTCGATGATGGCCGCACACTTACCCGCCAACAGCGCTACCGCGATTATGAAGTTGATGATACCAGCCTTAAATTTGAGCTAAGCGGGCATTTTGATACCGCAGGCATTACCCATCATTTATTAATGGGAGCCGACGCATACAAATACGACTTACGCACTGGACTTTATCGTTATCGCGGCGGTAACGGCACCTACACAATTGATATTTATCAACCTAATTATAACGTTGCGCGTCCTGAAGTAGGTTTACTCTACGAAAACAACGAACAACAAGATGCTTATGGTATATACGTTCAAGATCAAATGGATCTGACTGATAAATTTAAGCTATTAGTTGGCCTTAGGTTCGATAGCGTAGATCAAGACATTTTAGAAACCAAAAGTGCTGTGCTTTCAAGTAGCTCACAGAGCCAGGTAAGCCCGCGAATAGGCTTAGTATACGAGCTAAACAACGCTGTAACCTTATACAGCAGTTACTCTGAAGGCTTTTTACCATTAAGTGGCACAGATGCAAGTGGCGACCCATTTGGCTTTGAATACAGTGACTCAATTGAAGTAGGCGCTAAATTTAGCTACCAAGGCATAGCGGGTACCCTGGCATTATTTGATGCCACTAAAAGTAATATGTTAGTAGCCGACCCTGTAAACGTTGGCTTTTCAGCGCCTATTGGTAAAGCAAACAGTAAAGGTGTTGAACTCGATTTAAGTACTTACATTACTGATGATACAAAGTTTAATTTATCTTACGCTTATATAGATGCCAGTACTGCAAACGACATAATAAATGCTGATTGGGGCGTGCCAATCAAAAAAGGCAGCCCATTAGTAAATGTGCCTAAAAATAACTTAAATCTAACGCTTAGCCATCAAACGGTCGTTCTTGGTAAAGAGCTTGAGCTAGGGGCTAGTTATCAGTACACCAGTGAACGATTAGGCGATGCCGCCGATTTAACATTTAACTTACCGAGTTATCAATTAGTTGGCATTTTTGGACAAGTAAATTTAACCGAGCGCACCAAGTTAAATATCAGTGTTAACAACATTTTTGATGAAGAATATGCCCAAAGTAGCTACAACGCATTATGGGTTTACCCAGGTGCGCCTACTCAATTTAAGATGTCATTGGCCTATCAATTCTAACAATTTCATAGTCCCGATTAGCTATTTTAACGTCTAGTTATTTATAGTTTTTCATCCAAAGCGTCTTAATGTAGTGGTTAAGGCGCTTTTTTTATTTTTTTGTATAATACATAGCCGCTGTTAACCCCCTTTACAGTCACTTTCATATCATAAAATAGCTGTCTGCATTATGACATTTTAGGTACGCTGTATTATAAAACATGTTATAAATATCACACTAAAATACAGCGACTCCGGTTAGATTTAAAGGACAAAAATAAATGGATACAAGCAGCAATAATAGCTCGTTAATTATTTTTCTTATTTCTGCATGTTTATTGTTACCATTCCTAGAAAGCATGCATGGTGGAGCGCTATGGGGGTTAAATTGGCACTCACCACGGCTTATGGATACATTAAGCCATAATCTACTTTATATAAAATTAGTGTTGGTAATTACGGGTTTAATATTGCTTTTCACCAAACCTAAAAAAATTAAAAGCATAATTAAAAATAAAATAGCCCAGTGGTTGTTCTATATCATTCTTACATTAGTCGGTGTAATACAAATTCCTTTTTTGTGTTTAGGGATTTTAGTCAATGGTTCTTCATTATCAACGCCTGATTATATTCACAAACAAAGCACGTTTACTGATCGTACTATTTATATTTACACCGCAGACCCTGGGGCAATGGGGAAAGCCTACCATTATGCGTATTTAAATTGCCCGCTAGCATTTGGCCGTTATGAGCTAAAGCGAATTGCTAAACTCAATTGGATGCGCGAATATACGTTTTACATTGAAAAGAATAATCTGATAGTAATTGATAAAAATTCTGATGGTTTAACGCATACTTTTGATATGAGTGATGTAACCTGTTCGAGCTGATATCTCCTTTTTATAATTAGCTTAGGTTTCTGGTGTTGAATACGCATGCCATAAGTGCCTTTAGTAAACCAATATTGATTTAAACGCACTCTTTTGAAAATGCATGCATAGTGCTATTGAAATATATGAGCAGTACAAAAATTATAGAGACGTAAACCCCCTTTACACTATGGTGCAATACGCAGTGTTTTCTAGTGCTTTATATACCAATCAGCTTAGACATAAAAAAATTCAATCCGTTAAATTATTCAGATATTTATGCCGATTGGTATATATACAACTTTTAATATTAATTAAAACTGATAGCTTATCCGAGCCGAAACATTACGTCCTGGTTGGCTATATTGGCTAAAATCAGTACCTTTGGATTGACCAGCAATAAGTTCAAACGGTACGTACTCTTTATCGAGTAGGTTAAGTAAACCTACATTCATTTGCCATGCTTGCCACTGATAATTTGCATATAAATCAACAACACCATAACCGTTACCTTGTGTTGTTTTATTACCATTAGTATCAAGTACTACATCAGACTGCGCCTTAGCTAAACGCCAAGCAGCGGTCCAATTAACATTGCCAAACTCAGTGCTTACTAATATAGAACCATTTAACGGGCTAATACTAGTGAGTGGCTGGTCAGAGTCTTTGTTTTCACCATCTACGTAAGCAACATTGGCTTCTAATAAAATATCGTCGGTAACATACATAGCAATACCAGCTTCTACACCGCTGATCTGGGTTTCGCTAATATTTTGATATTGGTAAAATGTTTTATTTACATTAGGAATATAAGTTGGTTCAACACCCGCGATTGTTGTTTCGATAAAGTCATCATAGGCAGCATAAAAAGTACTTAGATTTACACTAATATCGCTACTTGCGTATCTTAATCCGATCTCGAATGAGTCACTGCTTTCAGGGTCTAAATCTGCGTTTGGTAATATTTGATAAAATGGCTCAACACCATGGCTTTGATAAGCTTGGTCATGTGGCGGTATTTTAAAGCCTCGAACATATTGCCCATACCAAGATAAATTATCGTCTACCTGATAAATCACACCCAGCTTTGGTGAAAACGCAGACTCGGTAATATCATCAAGCTCGATGTCAGCGTATAGCGCATCTTTTTTTGCTTCAAGTGCATAATAATCGTAACGAATACCCGCAACTAACGACCAATCAGTCTCATTAAATTTAATACTGTCTTGCATATATACACCAACTAAAGAAGTATCGGCGCCAGGAAATGCTTTTTGTTTTTCATTCGTAAAATCAACAGTACCATCATTTAATACACGGGTTTTTAAGCGTGGTCGAGTAGTATCATATAAATCAATATCTACTCCATAAACAAATTCATGCTCGGTATTTACTCCTTTAACTTCCTTACTAAATACCGCTTTTAGGCCTAGAATATCTTGCTCAAACCCGTAGTCATTATAATCGATGTAATTTCTAGCTGCGCTTATTTGGTCACTTTGTTGCTCGTATCGACTATAAGATAGTTGCCCATACCATTTATCAAATATAGCTGTTGCCATATCTGAATCATAATCGAGTCCAAATGAGATATTTGTGTCTTCGTCTTCGGTTTCTTGAATGGATGGAGAGATTACTTGTTCTGTCGTTTGATTAAAGTAATCTAAGGTATACTTAAGGGTGCGTTTTTCATCAAGCTTTTGCTCAACTTTAAGCAGCAAAGCGTCCGAGCGGGCATCGTAACCTGGTAAATCTTCAACGTAATTTTGTACTTCTTCACTATCGCGATGGCTATAAACAGCGCTAATAGCAAAGTCACCTAAATCTTTTGCTGCTGTAATATCAGCAGCAACCTGATTACTTTGGCCTTGGTAGCCTAACGCTACTTTTACCAAGCTTTGTTGATCCGCTAAATAATCACTCGGGTCTTTAGTTGTTATTACTACAATCCCCCCTAGTGCATCAGAACCATATAGCGATGATGCCGCCCCTTTTGCAACTTCAACTTGTTTAACACCTGCAACATCAAAGTAGTTTCGACCCACTAAATAACCGCCGCCGCCAGCGTAGCCATCGTTTGTGCGTCTTCCATCTTTAATAAAAACAACTCTATTGCCACCAACACCCCGTACAGTTAATGTTTGCGCGCCTGCGCCACTGCCAGTACTTGAGATACTTGGATCGTATTTAAACATAGTTTGTAAATCTACAGCGAGCTGACGCTCAATATCTTGTTCGGTAATAACCGTTACTGAGCCAGTCACATCTTCAAGCTTTTGTTCAAAACGAGAGCCACTAACCACAATATGATCGTCAATAACATTTTCGGCCAGTGCGCTACCAGAGCTAATTAACAAAGAGGCTAATGCTGTAAATTTAAAAGAAAAGGGATTCATCTCCACTCCAAATGATAATAGTTATTATTTACTTTTAAATGGTACAACTAACCCAAAACAAGATCAATTGATTATGATAATCATTTTCATTTAGATTAAAATGGTTATAATACTAAAAAATAAAATCGGAGTTTGTTATGAAGTACCTAATTTTTTTTCTGGCTTTAGCCACTCAATCAGCACTCGCGAAAGACCGTGTGATCAGTGCTGGCGGCACATTAACTGAAATAATCTACGCACTAGAAAAACAAAATAGTTTAGTAGCGGTTGACCAATCAAGTATGTATCCGCAACAAGCAACACAGTTGCCACAGGTAGGCTACTATCGAGATCTAGCCGCAGAGGGAGTGCTTTCAATGCGCCCAACTTTGTTACTTGCACTTGAAGGTGCAGGAAGAGAGCAGGCGTTAAAGCAAATAGAAGCGACCGGAGTGAAGGTTATTCACTATAAAAAACCGACATCTGTAAATGAACTGCTTGCGCTAATTAAGCACCTTGGTAGTGATTTAGATGCAAACCTAAAAGCTCAAAATCTGATTACTAAAATAAAAAAATCGTTACCTACTAAAGCAAAAACACAGACTCACAACGCTTTATTTTTACTTTCAGCTAATGAGCGTGGGCTCGTCGCAGCAGGGCAAGAAACGGTGCCCAACTTACTGTTTAATTATGCGGGCATTACCAATATAGCTGCTACGCATAAAGGCTTTAAAGCAATTAACAGTGAAGTACTGGCTGTAAGTCAGCCCGATTTTTTAGTGGCGCCAGCGCATGTTGTGCAAAGCCTTGGTGGGAAACAAGCCTTTTGTAAGCAACCTACACTACGTTTATTAAAAGCAGCGCAAGAGTGTCAGTTACTGGTCATGGACAGCTTACTTTCACTGGGCATGTCGCCGCGTATTGCAACTGCGATTCAAGCATTGCATGAGTATAAAACACGCTTATGAGCACGTTAACTTTGAATCGTTTTAACGCCATAACACTCAGTAATCCGCATAAGTGGATGCTATTAAGTTATGGCTGCATTTTTGCTTTAGCATTACTTAGCATAGGTTATGGAGCAGCAGGATGGGATTGGCGTTTAGCGATTGCATGGCTAGCTCCTGAACATTTTAGTCAATTTGATGCGCTACAAATCAATGTGGTTACACAAATACGCCTGCCTCGTTTTGTACTTGCAGTGATGGTGGGGTTAGTACTTGCACAAACAGGGGCTGCAACCCAAGCGCTGTGTCGTAACCCGCTTGCTGATCCCTCTATTATTGGTATAAGCGCAGGCGCTGCAATGGTCGCGGTTGCTTTTATCGCCCTTAGTGCACAATTTAATTTTAACGCCCAACACTACTTACCGTATGCCTCATTTTTGGGCGCACTATCAGTAACGTCGCTGGTATATTTAGTCTCAAAACAACAAAAACAAATTAATATAAATACACTTATATTAGTCGGTGTCGCCATTAATGCATTGGCATTCGCTGTTATTGGGCTATTAAGTTTTTATGCCGATGACAGCGCACTGCGGTTAATTAACTATTGGACCATGGGCTCATTAGGCGGTGCGAGCTGGGATAATATAAAACAGGCGAGTCCTTTGCTTTTACTGAGCCTTATCGGGCTATGGCGATTAAAAGAGCCAATGAATCTACTTCTTATCGGTGAATCACAAGCTCAATACTTAGGCGTCGATACCAGCAAGCTTAAATTATACGTCATTATATTAGTTGCATTGGGTGTTGGTGCGGTGGTTGCGCTAACAGGTTTAATTGGCTTTGTTGGTTTAGTTGTCCCTCACATCGCACGCCTCATGGTTGGCCCACACTTACGAAATATGCTGCCACTTTGTATGCTTTTAGGTGTGATTGTGTTGCTACTTTCAGATTGGTTAGCACGCTTGGTTGTTATGCCTGCGGAGCTGCCGATAGGCATTATAACGGCGTTACTTGGGGCTCCACTATTTATATATTTAATCATTAAAAATAAGCGAGATTGGTCATGATCACGTTTAACAACCTCAATATAGGCTTTAACACGCATCGTGTTTTAGAGGGTATTAGCGGCAATATCCAAGCAGGACAACTTGTCGCTCTGATAGGCGAAAATGGTGCAGGTAAATCAACCTTACTGCATACTTTGGCAGGCATGCATCCCTTTGAGGGAGATATACTATTTAATACCAAGCCTTTGCATTCATTTTCTAAAGAGCAATTAGCTAGCAAGCGCGCTGTAATGATGCAAAGTAACCATGTTGGCTTTGATTTTAGTGTATTTGAACTCATTGCTATGGGTCGCTATCCCTATACAGAGTCTCTTAAAACACAAGCCAATAAAGTTCAAAAATATGCCTCACTTATGGATTTAACCCATTACCTAACACGTCGAATGAGTGCGCTTTCAGGCGGCGAACAACAGCGTGTTCATATGGCGCGCACATTAGCCCAGTTAGATGCTTTTACTGCGCAAACTGAGCCTAAATTAATGTTACTCGATGAGCCAACATCAGCGCTAGATATGCGTCATCAACATGCTTTACTTAGCTGTGTTAGAACCTTTGTAGAGCAAGGAAACAGCGCCATTATTGCTATACACGATCTTAATTTAGCAAGCCTTTATGCAACCAACGCTATTTTATTACACAACCAAAAAGTGCTGCAAAGCGGATCTATAAATACCGTTTTAACAGCACAAAACTTACAACAAATGTACGCCATGAAATTGCACGTTAACCCTCACCCTTATAACGATGCGCCCATGGTTTTTTCTCAACGTCAGGAGTTTTCATGAGAGAACAAGCATTAAACGACGCACGTACGCTCGTTTTTAAAACCCATGCCGGCGTAATGTCGACCATTTCAAATAATTTACGCGGCTATCCGTTTGGCTCTGTTACACCTTATATGTGTGACGAACAAGGTCGCATCTACTTTTTTATTAGTGACATAGCTCAGCATACCAAAAATTTAAAACAGGACTCACGCATGAGTCTGACTATTTTTGATGCCGCCGATTATGGCGATCAAAACGAACATGGGCGAGTAACACTCGTAGGTGATGGCTCTATTGTGGCAAAAGAGCAAAGCGAAGTGCTACTTGATAAATATATAGCTTTGTACCCTGAGGCTGCAAGCTATCGCAATGCGCATGATTTTCAGCTTTGGCAATTAGATGTAGTACGGGTGCGTTATATTGGCGGTTTTGGAAAAATATTTTGGCTTGAGCAAAACGAGTGGCAAGCTCAGCCTAAAAAGTGGGATGAAAGCCAGCAGCAAAGCATGATCACTCATATGAATGAAGATCATCAAGATGCTATGTCGCTGATATTAATGCAGCACTATAACGTAGCCGATAACACCCCAATAATGAGCGGCCTACTACCCACAGGCTTTTATATACAAAGCCACAAGCGTAATTACTTTATTAATTTTGCGAACGAGTGCGATAGCCCATTAGCCGTGCGAAAAGCACTTGTAGCCTTAACAAATCAAGCTCGAAACAGCTCAAACCAACTAGCACAGACAGTATGAAAAAATTAATAGCCTTACTAAGCACTACACTGCTACTGAGTACCAATGCTGCATATGCAGACGAATGCACACTAAATATAGATGCAAACGATATGATGCAGTTTTCAACTAAAACACTAAGCGCCCCTAAAAGCTGTAAGCAAGTGACCGTAAAGCATAGGGCGTGTTGAACTTTGCGGATTGGAATTTGTTCAATCTAGGGGCGATTAAGTCGCGGCGCGAGATTTGTAACCTGGTGGGCTAAGTAAAAATCGAGCAACAATGAGTTTATCGCCCCTAGGCAGAACCCGAAGGACAGCGCATGTTTGGTATTTATGCTGCGTTATCGCCTATTTATGTGGAATAACCACACTTCATAGGCTCTGTCTTGCCTAAAAACCAAACACACTGCTGCAAATTCAACCATCAAAGATCAACACGCCCTTGCCACACCGGTAAATTACCTGCCAATGTAATGGGTCATAACTGGGTGCTATCTACGATTAAAACATGCAAGGTATTATCACAGATGGCAACGCTGCAGGGCTTAGCAACCACTACATAAAGCCTAATGATAGTCGTGTGATTGGTGCTACAGACATTATTGGCGGCGGTAAAACAACCGACGTTACTTTTAAAACCAGCGGCTTAACCGCCGGAACCGATTACACTTTCTTTTGCTCTTTTCCTGGCCATTACGCCATGATGAAAGGCACATTTACGCTTAAGTAAATATTAAAAAGTGTATTACACAAACACAGTGCCAACCTATTATTGGCACTGTGTTTTCTCCCCTCGTTTGGCTAAAGCTTTAAATGCAGCTTGTTGATGTGCTTTTTGCACATAGCGAGCAGGCAAAGCGTTAACTTCTAATTGATAACCACTTTGCTCAGATTGTACCTTTGATACTGGCGAAACCCATACAACATTAAGCTCTGGGGCAATTCGCTTAATTACCCGCGCTATGCCTTCACCATTTCTCACATGAAAGTCACCAGCTAAATGTATAACCTGCGTGCCCTTATTTTGACTAATATAGTTAACGATAGACTCAGCCATGGTTTCGTCCCAAGTAACTTGCGCGGCGTAAAGTTTTTCGTTTTTACTCGCCGTTCCATGATGCATGGATTGCATAAAGCGTTCTTTATAAAGGCTTGGAGAAGTATCTATCTCTTTTGCAATAAAACTACGCTGTTGTGGGTCGAGTTTATTAATATAATTAATACCTTGGCGACCAATACAGGTAACAATATGCTTAGGCGCATTTGCAGCTATTACATCGCTATTTTGTATCTTCGCCAATTCCACTAACGCACGATAATCGCTCTTATAATTAGGCCAAGCCTTAGTATTATCAATTAGGTATTGTTCACCTATTTTACTCTCAAGATAAAGGTTTAGTGTTTGCTGATCAGCGCGACTAAATTGCTCAAGCGATAAGGCAATAGGCTTATTTTGTGTGCTTAATTGCTGAAATAGCTGAGCCTGAAATAAGTGCACACCGGGGTGTGTATGCCATTCACCGACTAAAACAACATCGGCATTCAAAAGCGTGGACTCTGACAATATTGAATTAACTCGCTGACCCTTTGCATTATAAAGCCCATAATTATACAAGGATGAATTTTGAGATACTGATACTGTGTTTATACTGCAGCCTGATAATCCACTGAGTAAAAGAAGTGCTAAAAATGGGTTTTTCATATCGGTTTTTATAAAAATAAGAATCAAAACAATGACATTAGTATACACAACAAACTGCTTCAAACCCACAAATACAAATAAAAACAATTATCATTTGGTTTTTAGAGGTTTCTGTTTTACAGTCTTAAAAAATATACAGATATGGAACGCCCCATGGCCTTACCTTTTTTATGTGCTCGACACAAACAACATGTTTTATGTCAACCAGAACAAGCAATTATAGATATTCAAAACGCACAGCTAAGTGGCGAAGCGCTGTTTAAACGATACCAATTTGCACAAGCATTGCCATACTTGGGGTGTGCACTTGAAAGTGCGTCCTTATTAGCTCAAATGTATAACTGTGCGAATAAACAGCAAATCATACAAATTACCTCTCTTACAGAGCGCCTTTATTCCACACTTCACTTTTTAGGCGAACAAAGTGCTGCGCACAATGCACTCATACAATCTATTAATCTGTTAAACGAGATATTGTATAGTGACGATGAATATCATGACTTAGCGCTTTCATGCATTACACAGCTAAAAAATTTAGCACTGCAACATCCTCCACATCTTACTCAGCACTAATTTTTATGGCAATAAGCAACGCGCTAAACAAAATTGGGTTAACTTTTTATATTAATAATGGCCAACATATCTTCTTCATCTTCATCTAGGCCAACTTCTTCAAACCCAAAACTAGAATAAAAATCCTTAGCAACAGGGTTTTTCGGGTTATAACAAATCTCGATTTGTTCAAGCTTAGAAGTCGTTTTAATCTCTGCAATTGCCATGGTAAGTGCTTGGCGGCCAATACCTTTATTTTGATGATGTTCATCTACCATAAAACGCCAAATAGAAACTTTTGTAGGGGTTTCTTGCACCCACATAAAAAAGCCTACAGGCTCATTATTTTGGTAAATAGCTTTACAGGTATGCCCAACATTATAATGAGACTCAACAAGCGACCACATATTACACGCTACATATTCTTGTTGCGCTTCGGTAACGTCTAAATCGCATACCTCTTCGTAATTAGCAGAGGTGATATCTTCCAATAAAATGTTCATTATTGTCCTTAATTTCAAACATGGAGTTATAAGTAGTTTTGTTTTATCACGTTATCAGCACTAATACATCTAGGCAATGTATTCTTTTTAGGCACAAAAAGGCCGCAGTAATAAATACTGCGGCCTTTGTTTTTAGCTAAACTTTTTTAGACTAGCTAAGTTTAATAAGCGCCTGCGCTGTATATAAGCTCGTAGCTGTGGCTGTAAATCTCAAGGATGTTACCAAACGGGTCTTCCATGTAGATCATGCGGTACGGCTTTTCGCCAGGGTAATAGTAACGTGGCTCTGGCATACGTTTTTTACCACCTGCAGCAACAATACGATCCGCTAAGCCTTCTACATCTGGGTCTTGTACACAGAAATGGAAGATACCGGTTTTCCAGTATTCAAAGTTGTCTTTAGGGTTTTCTTGGTCTTTAAATTCAAAAATTTCTACACCAATACGATCGCCTGTTGAAAGGTGCGCTATTTTAAATTTTTCCCAATTTGGACCAAATACATCGGTACACATTTCGCCAATTGGGCTGTTATCTTCAGTGATCACGGTAGGCTCCATTATGGTGTACCAGCCCATCACCTTAGTGTAAAACTCTACGGCTTTTTCAACATCCGGTACTGAAATACCAATGTGCGAAAAACTACGTGGATATGTATGACTCATAATAAATACTCCTACTTAACTATGTTTAGTTGATGGAGTTAGTTTACGAATTGACCAACATTAAGTAAAATTATCATTAATCATCATTTTGAGTATATTTTGTAATGATAAATCCGACATGGTTAAACACGTTTTGTACTTTAGTTGATGTAAATCATTTTACCCAAACCGCCGAGCGCCTTTATATGACCCAGTCAGGCGTAAGCCAACATATAAAAAAGTTAGAGCAGCAACTAGATTGCGCCTTGCTTGAGCGTCACGGTAAACAATTTACGCTTACTATTCAGGGTCAAAATTTATATCAGCAGGGTAGTCAGTTACTCAAAGAATGGCAGTTTTTAGAGCAGCAATTAAAAGATGATTCACCTTACAGCGGTTTAGTTAAAATACAGTCGCCAGGCAGTTGCGGGCTAAAGTTTTACAATCAACTATTAGCATTGCAAGTAGAGTACAAGGAGCTAATTATAGATTACCGCTTTGCTCCAAATACCAGTGTTGAACAAGCAGTGGCCAATCATAGTGCCGATATTGGCTTTTTAACTCAAGCGCCTACCCTTAGTGAAGTTACCAGCCACAAAATTGGTAAAGAATGCCTATTATTAGTAACGCCCGCACATATAGAAAACCCAACATGGAGCGCATTAAATCAACTAGGTTTTATTAGCCACCCCGATGCAAAACATCATGCACAGCTTTTATTAAGTGAAAATTTCCCAGAATTTGAACATGTTGATCAAATTAAGCAAACGGGGTTTTCTAACCAAATAAGTTTAATACTGGAGCCGGTAAGTTTAGGGCTGGGTTTTACGGTTTTACCCGCACACGCAGTAAGTGCTTTTAATAAACCTGCGCTTATTAAAACGCATCATTTAACCAAACCAATTAGCGAAAATATTTATGTGTGTCACCACCGAAATAGACCATTAGCAAAGCGTATGCATAGCGTTATTAACGCAATAAAAGCAGGCTAGGGCACCCAAATCAGCGCCCGTAAAGCCCCTTTACAGCTTAAGCTGTACGTTTAGTTTTTTGCGTAATGTCTGTGAAGCTCTGTTTGCTTTTTAAATAAACCTTATGCACAGCAAAAGTCAGTAAAGTCATTAGTACCATCATACAAAGTGTCGGCCAAAGGCTAAGGGAATGATAACCAAGCGCCCCCATAAACCAGCAAATAAGTACCCATTGAATAACATATAGCGCGGTTACATGTTTACTGGCATATAAAAGAGCACGTGTAATAGGACCATTATATTTATCAGCAAAAATATACTGTATAGCCGCTAGGGCACATAAATTTAAGCCAACTAAATAGCTAATACCGCCGCCATTTAAATGGAAAAAGTTGCCAAACTGTCCTTTAAAATCAATGGCTAACCATATGCCGCCAATAACAAGTAAAGCAGCACCAAGTTGTGCACATACTTTATATAAGTAATCGGCATTTTGTTGATTACTAAGGTATAAACGACCAAGTACATACCCCGTTAATATCGCACTTATCCAAGGAAATACCGGAAAATACACTTGATAGTTATTAGCAAAAAACAAATCGCTAATATAAGGTGAAAGCGTAAATTGTTGCCCCCTCACAAACTGGCTCATAACTGCAATTGCAATGGCTAAAACCGCAATCCATATTGTTTTCCAACGGGCAATATTAAGCACACCAAACAGCAATAAGCTAACTCCAGCCAGTTGTAAAATATCACCTGTTAACACCATAAATTGTAACTGCCCAGCACTGAGCGGACTTTGCCAGCCATAAGCATTTATAAACGCCTCGGGCATGGTATTAAATACTTCAATAGGTAGCCAAAACTTGGCCGCATTCATTAAATAGGCAAGCAGTAAAAGCTGTAAACCACGCTTAATTAATAGCAAGGGTGTTTGCCTGCGCGAAAGCGCCATAGATAGCCCCATTGCCACCAAAAACGAGGCGGTGCCTTTGCCAAGTATATGTACAACCGTACCAAATGCGCTTTCACTTTGAAGCGCTGTGGTGGCATACATCCATAAGGTATGCACAATAATCATAATGAAAACGCTCGCACCACGCGCAAGATCAATCGTTTTAAGACGTTGGTTCATTGGTTTTAATATCCTTTTTAGGGCAGGTTTGGCATTTGCTATAACCGGCTAAATAATAGCGGCAACAGGTTAAACGCTGGGGGTTTTCAGTAAATGGCGCATCAAGGCTAAAGTGCTCACAAATAAGGGTATGCAGCTGACGATGGCAATTATTGATATGTAAAGTGGTTGCAAGGGCTAAGCTATGAGCTCGCTCAATAGCACTACTTAACGAATCGAGTAATAACCGTGCTTGTTCTTTTTTACCCAGCGCGTAGTCGGTATTTACCCATTCACCAACTTGGCTTATAAAATGAGTAAACGCTTTGGTTTGCTCAGCTTTACTTACTAACACGTCATTATTCAGGTTAAACCCACGACAATAAGCGCCATTTACCGCTAACGGCATGTTAATGGGGTCAGCCGTACTTTGCTTGCAAGCAAACCAATAGCAATAAGCGTAAATAGCTTGCCAACAAAGCTGCAAATACAAATGCCGACTAATAAATTGCTTAGGCGCAGTCGGGTACTGCGCCTTACAACGAACTGTTAAAGCGCGCACTAATAATAAGCTCGGTTTAAAAGTTCGTTGTACGGGTTGATGGCAATATAAAAACTGCGCAAGGGTAATCGGTTTAGCCATACAGCTTTGCCGATACGGGGTTGTTTAAGTTACCAGCAAACTGCAAACTACCTGCCGGATCCGTTAAATCAACCATTTGCTCATTATTACCCAGCTGTAAGCGGTTTAAACAAGAGTGAGCAAACTCATCACTAAAAAAGTCATACTCTTTAAATCGCTCATTTAAAGCAGGGTTAGCATGTTGATATGCTTTAACACTTTGCGTAACACACTGCCAAAAGTCATGCTCTGTAATACGCTCTTCTCGCACTAAAATTGCCACTAAGTATCTAAAGAAGCAGTCAAATACATCGGTAAATATACTTAACAGCTCAAGCTCTTTAGGCATAGAAACATGAATACGTTCAACCCCTGCAGGCAATACTTCAGTGCTATTAAGTAAGGCAACCTCTTCACCTATGTCTTTCATATATGCGCCCACTGGCACCGAATTTTTAAGCTTTAAAATGAGGTTTTCACCGTGGGGCATAAACACTAATTTATGCGCGTAAAAGCAATGTACTAGCGGAATTAAATAGGCATTAAAGTACTCATGTAACCACTGCTGCGTGCTCAAACCACTTTGCGCTATCCATTCGCCCACTAAACTTTGGCCATTATTATCTAAGTGTAATAACGCTGCCATGGTGGTCAGTTGTTCATCACTATTTAAATTATGGTTTGGGTTTTCTCGCCATAAGCAGGCAAACATTTTACGATAGGGTGTATCCCCAAGGGCGTGTTGCTCAAACGTATGATGGGCATAACCTAAGGTGGCGTATTCTCTAAGCGCTGTAAAATTAGCGCCTGCGAGTTGTTGATCTTGGCTAACCTTTTCAAATACCCAATCGTTAATGGCAGGAGTCACCGCCATGTAAGCACGCGATAGGCCACGCATAAATCCCATATTTAAAATCGACAACGCCACTTTTAAATACGGCTTATGCGGGTGCGAGCAATTATATAAGGTCCGAATTGATTGTTGCGCTTGATATAAATCGTCACCTTCACCTAAATACACTAATCGCTGATTTGCCAACTCATTTGCAAATACCACACTCAATTTATGTTGGTACTGCCAAGGGTGAGCAGGAATGAGTAAGTAATCACCGGGGTTTAGGTTTTGAGCTTTTAGCGCTTTGTTAAACGCATCTCGGGTGGTTAAATCTAGCTCATCACTTATATGGCTTGGGTAATCGGCAAAGTATTCACTATGGGCAAAGTCGCATACCGCTTTATGCGCTGCTAACCACAGTACTTTAAACGGTTTGCCTACTTCTGGCGCATAACGTAAAAAGTCAGCTTTACTAAAACCAATGCGGCCATTATTAGCAACAAAGGCAGGATGCCCTTCACTCATTGCGGCTTCTATTTTTTGCAGCCCTAAATTAGCTAACTGCGCCGCTGTTAACGTGTTATTTTCACGTTTAAAGCACGCACTGGCTAAAGTAGCATTTAGCTCTTCAAGGTAGGTGGCAAGGCGCTTACCCGTTAAACCTAGCGCAGGCCCTTGCATACTAAAAAAGTGCAACACATCTAGTGGTTGCAGCTCTTCGTTAAGATTGTAAAAGCATAAGCTTGGCTCGTCTATATCAATGTGGTTTAGTGCCATAGCACGGCCATTAAAAATAAAGTAACCGCCTTCAACATTCACTTTAAAGCCTCGCTTTGTTGTCTCTGCGGCCAATAAACGCTCGTGCACTAGCTCGGTGAGTGCTTTAGCTTGTAAATGCCGATTTGCCCATTGCCAATGTGGCTGTATCACGTAATCAGTTTGCAAAGGCGCTAACGAATCAGTAAATAGTTGGCTGTGCCTATCAAAGGCTGCTTTATTACAAAAGCCTAAATAAGCGGCTTTTTCGCCCAGTTGAATTTGCTGGGTATGCACAAACCCCAAACGTTTATTTAACGTATGAATTTTACTATTAGCAATGTCGGGCTCAACCACAACACGGGCGGCACTGTTTTGAGCAAAAATACTTTGCAGCACGCACTGCATCATTTCAAAACTAAAATGGCGCTTAGGTGCCGTGTTAGGCGCTAATAAAATATGCATACCCACATCATTCGGTTCCACCTCGTACGCCGCTTTCATTAAGCTTTCGTGCTCAGGGCTATAAAGCTCAACTAAAGCCAATAGGTTATTATTTTGCTCGATCACGTATGCCTGATGATGAGGCGTATCAATAATAGCTTGATACACTTTAGTTATTTGTTGCTCGGTTTGCTGCTGCATCCCCCAAAAGTGCGCATACGGTTGCTTAAGCCAATCGCATATTGTTGGCATATCTGTTTGTTGTAATAACCGCATCGTCACTTTGCCGGTATGCTGTAGGGTGGTTACAAAAGATGAAAAATACATAAAAACTCCAATAAATCTTAAAAACTAAGACGCTGAACGCGCAGCTCGAGCAACAGCCTTAACCCGCCAAAGCAAAATAAAGGCAAGGCTTGCAAAGCCAATGGCAGCAAAGTAAAACACAACCGTAGTTGAAAGATGCTCTACGCTCATACCCACTAGTAACGACGCTAAAATAACCCCGACATTTTGAGCAATGTGCACTTTGGCAAAGTCGCTGCCGTAATGTGCAGGCTCACTTTTAGCAAATAGCATTACCTCTAGTAGTACCATCACTTGAAATAGCGCAAAGCCATATAAAACACGTGATAAAATCACTAACCCCACCGACGCCTGCGCTTGTAAATAAAGCCCAAGCGCCCCTAAAATAAGTGCACATAACAAAGTGCTAGTGCGGCTTAATGTTGGCAGTGGTAGATGCTGCCTGAAATGGTTAAAAACCAGCATAACAAGCGCTGCAAAAGCAGGAATGGCGTATACAACAGCGCTTTGCAAGGTGCTGCTTTGTGCGTTTAATGCTTGCCAATGAGTAGTAAAGAAAGGGCGAATTAAAAACGCGCTAAAATAAACCACCACACTTAAAAAGCAAAATTGCCAAATAAAATAGGGAATACGTTCTCGCGGTTTTTCAGTCGCTATTGCTTGTTGATAAATACCGGTTTTTAATGAATACATTAAGTAGGCACACAATAAAACCTGCACCATATCACCGGCACTACTGAGTAATAACGCATAGCGTGGCTCAGCTAAACTAAAGAAATAACCACCAATTAAAGCACCACCAATCGCACCAAAATGCATCAATACAGAAAACAAACCAATAATAGATAAATGCTTAGTTTGTTGCTCTAATCGCAGTGCAAATGGGTATATAAGTAGGTAGCTTGCCTTTAGCACCAACATTAGTTGGTAGTAAATCCAAAATTCCCACACATTGGTAGCAAAGTAGCAAAGCAGGCCAAAACCAGCGGCTACCACTTGGGTTACTAACCACAAAGCCAACTCATTGTATTTTTTAGCGACCTTAGCCCATAGCGGTAAAGCCAGCATTACAGTAATACAACAGTTAGCCACAAAGAGGCCGATTAGAGTGGCGTTACTAATAGCAAATTCACTAGCAAAAAATTGCGGATAAAACGGTAGCAACAAGGTATCGCATACCACCGAAATAACCGTCAGCAAAATTAGCGCTAAACGAAGACTCATGCGGCGCTACTCTGCTGTTGTGTTGATAGGGTGACATCGCTTAAATCAAAGTTTTGAAAAGCAATTTTTTGCTCAACCTGATAAGGCGAATAACCTAAAATTTCACGTAAAATAATACTATTACGGTAGCAAGCCATACCTAAATCTGGAGTTACAAAACCATGAGTATGCTGCTCGGCATTTTGTACAAAAATACGTTTTTGTTCGCTATCTACCGCATATTCACGACTCACTAAATAACGACCTTGCTCATCTTGGGGTAGTTGATGGGCAATATTATTTAAAAAAGCAGGGCGCTGATATTTAAAGCCTGTAGCACAAATTAAAAAGTCGGTTTCTATTGAAAAGGGCTGCTCAAGCTCCTGATGATAAAACTCAGTCAGTAAACGCTTACCTACTTTTTGAGTGCTTGTTAGCTTGCTGTTAGTTTTAAATGTAGTGGAAATTGGCCCATCAAGGCTTTGTGCGTAGAGGGTGTCGAAAATGTCGTTAATTAAATCGCCGTTAATGCCCTTAAATAGATTTTTTTGGTTTTGATTGAGCCAATCTCGCTGCTCAGTTTTTAAATTATAAAAGTAATCTACATACTCAGGAGAGGTCATTTCAAGGGTGAGTTTAGTATACTCAAGCGGAAAATAGCGCGGTGAGCGTGCTATCCAATCTAACTGCAAGCCTTGCGGTACTGCTTGCTGCAATAAGGTGTGGTAAATTTCTGCTGCACTTTGTCCAGCCCCTACCACGGTAACCCGTTTAGCCGCTTTTAATTCATCAAGCCGATGACAAAAATCGCTACTGTGCATTACGTTATTTGAGTTACTTTGCACAGCGCAATCAGGAATATACGGTGCAGGCCCTGTGCCCAAAACAATATGGCGAGTCACATAATGTTGTATGCCATTAGGGGTGTTACAGCTAACGGTATAACACTCACTTTGCGGGCAAAACTCAACTTGAGTGACTGTTTGTTCAAAGTTAACATTTGAAAGCTGCGAGCAAACCCATTGGCAATATAAGTTGTATTCACGGCGCAATAAAAAAAAGCTTTCGCGAATATAAAACGGGTATAAACGATTATTTAATTTGGCATAATTTAAAAAGCTATACTGGCTGGTTGGATCTGCCATGGTTACTAAATCCGACATAAACGGAGTTTGTAATGTAACGCCCTCAAGCATCATTCCTGGGTGCCAATCAAATTCACTGCGTTGTTCTAAAAATAAGCTTTTTACATCTTCGAGCGGTTCACTTAAACACGCTAAAGATAAGTTAAATGGGCCAAGGCCAATAGCTATAAAATCGTAAGGTTGATTATCCATTATGCAATTTCCCTATAAGTTTGCCATGCAATGTGGCTAATTTTCTCAATAACAGCGCGTACATCTGTTAATTGGCACTGCGCATTAAGCAATGTAAATTTAAGGTAATGGCGGCCACTTATTTTTGTACGGGCAACCATGGCTTCACCGGTTTGTAAAAACGTTTGTCGTACATGCAAGTTTAAAGAGTCGAGTAAATCAAGGTCATGTTTTAAATCATCAGGGGCAAATCTAAATACCAAGGCACTAAGCTCAGGGTAGTTAACTACTTCAAAGTCGGGGTGATCGTTAAGTACAATATGCGTTTGGCGCGCAAGGCCAATAACTTTATCGAACGCGCGACCAAGCGGTGCTTCTCCAGTGGTGCGCAGTGTTAGCCATAACTTTAAGGCATCAAAACGGCGAGTGGTTTGTAGGCTTTTATCTACCAAATTAGGCGTGCCATTACCGGCCTCTGCTAATGGGTTTAAATAATCAGCATATAAAGTAATGTGGCTAAAATGGCGTTTATCGCTTAATAAAAAGGCACTACAACTAACCGGTTGCATAAATGATTTGTGATAATCAATCGTTATTGAATCAACCAACTCAATGCCATTAAGCGTATTGCGGTGGTGCTCGCTCACCAACAAACCGCCACCATAAGCGCCATCTACGTGGCACCATAGCTGCTCTTCTTTAGCTAGCATGGCAATATTATGGATTGGATCGATTGAGCCAAAATCGGTTGTGCCTGCGGTAATAACCACTGCAATGGGTAAATCACCTTGCGCTTTGCTTGTTGCTATGGCGGTTTTAAGTGCCTCCATATCCATTTGCATTTCGCTGTTTGTAGCCACTGGCACCACGGCGTCGTAACCTAAGCCCAATAACGCCGCTGCTTTTTGAATACTAAAGTGCGCCACCTCAGAGCAGTAAATTTTAAAGCGCGAGGCAACAGCTGGTAAGCCCTGAAGTTTTACCTGATGTTCTGGCGCATAGCGGCTAACAGCCACTTCACGAGCAACCAACATAGCCATTAAGTTTGATTGCGTGCCGCCACTAGTAAATACCCCATCGGCAGTGCTTGGCAATGCTGCTTTTTGGCATGTCCAATCAATCAGCTTTTGCTCAATTAAGGTCGCACCTGCACTTTGATCCCACGTATCTACTGAGGTATTAATAGCAGCAATAATGTGTTCGGCCACCACAGCAGGGTAGGTTACAGGGCAGTTTAAATGAGCCATGTAGCGAGGATGATGAAAATACACGGCATGATCTAAATACACGCCTTTTAGCTCTTCAAGCACCGCTGGAAAGTCAGCCAAAGGCTTTGATAAATCAACATCGTTTACTACTTTTGCTAACGTATTTACCGACACACCTGAAAATGGCTTTTGGGCTTTAGCCATCGCTTGCTGTACTGCCGACAGCCCTTGCAATGACGCTATTTGATAATTAATGAACTGCTCTAAATTGAATTGTGGGGGCAGGCCGCTTTGTTCAAATACAGCCTGTTTTTCAATGGTATTAATATTTAACACGTGAGATTGAGACACATCAACATTCCTTGAGTACACTTTTTAGGTGCAAGGATCTTAATGATAATGATTTCTATTTACAATAATGAAAAAAGATTAGATAGCAACTTTTTTTTAATTAGAGCTAATAAGCTTGTCGTATATTTTTAACAAAATCGATAAGCCATATTATTAAACGACAAGCATTACATGCAAAAATAAAGTTAAAAAAGAGGGAAGTTGAGCAATTATTTTAGCGGTAGCAAAGCTACGTTTAGCGATTGGCACCTATTTAAACATGAGCAATAAACACGCAATTGAGGTTAATAATCACTGTTTATGAAATATTTAATACAAAATTTAAAGTATTGGCGGTTTTTCTGTTACGTTGGTGTTTGTATTAACGCTAAAGGACGTCATGATGGAAGTAAAACAATTAGCAAGTCAGACCTTAATCGGCTTAAAAGTAAGAACCTGCAACGCCAATGAAATGAATGCTGGCACTGCAAATATAGCTGAACTTTGGCAAAAATTTGGTGAAAAGTTTGCCAACAGCCTTACAGAAAACACCAAAGTGTATGGTGTGTATACTAATTACGAAAGCGATCTCACTGGGGACTTTGACGTAATTGCCTGCTGCGATAATTTATCAATTAAACTCCCTGAAGCTAAAAAAGTAACCACCCAAGCGGGGCGTTATTTGGTATTTAAAGGTGAAGGTGAAATGCCCGATGCAGTAATCGATTTATGGGGCGAAATTTGGCAATACTTCAGCTCAGACGATTGCCGTTATGCCCGCACCTACACTAGCGACTTTGAGTACTATAAAAGCAGTAACGAGATAGAAATTGCCATTGCAATTGAAGACTAAAAAACGGCTAGGTTTGTAAGCGCAAACCTAGCCTTTCATTGGTGTAATTTAACCCCTGCCCACTAAATCATTGGTTATTACTGGCTAGCTTGGTTTTTAAATCATGTATATCGCACGCCGTTATTGTAGGCTCAAGTTCCCAGGGGTCAAAAATAGCCTCACTTGAGCGCTGTATCCACGCAGCACGCATACCGTGCGATAACGCCCCAATAACATCAAACGGGTTACTCGATATAAGCCAGGTATTAGCGCCGGTTGAATTTGCCTCGCGTAAAAAATGACTATAAACACCGGGGTTGGGTTTAAAGGTTTTAATGTCATCGGCGCTCACTACGCCTTCAAAAAGCTCACTTATGCCTGCGGCTTCGAGCAAGGTATTTACCGCACTGGCCGCACCATTAGAAAACGCAAATAACCGATAGTTTTGTGCTTTTAAGCTCTCAAGCCCTGCTTTTACATCATCAAATGCGGGTAGGGTTTTATAGCGTGCTAATAACTGTGCTTTTTGCTCATCGCTTAAAGTTACCTTGTGCAGTAAACACGCATAATTAAGTGCCTGCTCAGTACACACCGAAAACGGCACGTAGTTTTGCATTAAGCCACGTCTAAACGAATATTCGAGTTGTTTTTCACGCCAAGTGGTCGAAAATGCGTGCGCGTTATCACCAACCATATTTTCAAGTAACGACACAACGCCATGGGTGTTTATAAGCGTACCGTATACATCAAACGCCAGTGTAGTTGCCATTAATGACTCCTGTTTAAATCGTTACTAAAACGCAATTTTATTGCTAAGTATTAATTACCTTATCAGTTAATAAAGTGCAGTAACAGCACCCGCGTTTTAAGCAGTTGCTGTAAACCCCCGTTACGGTTTGGGTAAAAATACCGCAAGGTAAATGCGGTATTTTTATATTTAAATATTATTTATTACTTAACTGTAGCCCTAGCGCTGCTGCTTGGCTATAAGCATTATCGAGCGATAGTTGATGGCGTACATCGGCAAACTCTTGATATTCTGAGGCAATTTCATGAATGGTGCTCACGCCTAAATATTTACTCAATGTACGTAAGTGCGGCACTAAATGGCTCATATGCTCACGTATACCACCTTGCTCAAAACCAAACTCACCGGTTGAGGTGATCACAACTAATGTTTTACCTCCAAGTAGAGGTTGTAGCGGAAAGTCACCACGGGAAAGATCAAAATCAAAAGTTTGGTTAATACGTATTACTTGATCAAACCATGCCTTTAACTGTGCGGGCATACCGTAGTTATACATAGGCGAGGAAATCACAATAATATCGGCAGCGGCAATTTCAGCGATTAATGTGTCTGACAAGGCCAGTAACTGCTGTTGCTCTGCGGTTTTTTTATCATCAGGGGTAAATACCGCACCTATCCAGTCTTGAGTAATAAAAGGCGGAGGATTCACACCAACATCACGGTAAAAATACTCATCTATAGCTTGGCGCTTTGCAAAGCTATCAATAAATTGCTTAGCAATATTTTTAGAAATTGAATCGTGATCTGGGTTGTCGTTTTTAATAGCTCTTACGCTTGCATCAACGTGAAGTAGGGTAGTCATACTGTTTATCCTGTTAGTAAATGTAGGTTAATCATCTTACTAACAGGCATATTTCACAAACGAGTAAATCTTAACTATAAATAAGTTATACTCATCTATAAGTTAATTCTATTTGGTGTGAATAATCCCCCATGCAAGTATCACTACAAGCACTCAAAGCCTTTGAAGCTGCGGCGCGTTTAGGCAGTTTTAAAGCCGCCGCGGATGAACTATCGCTCACCCCAACCGCGATTTCGCATCATATAAATAACCTTGAGAACCGTTTAAATGTGGATTTATTTTACCGCCAAGTTAGAAAAATCACTCTTACACCCACCGGTGAATATTTAAGTGAAGCAACATGCAATGGCTTTAACCTTATTAACCAAGCGCTAACTACCGTACAAGCTAAAGGCACCGCCGTTAAAATAACCACTACGTCATCACTGGCCGCACTGCGTTTAATACCCGCATTACAGGAGCTATCAAAAAGTCAGCCCAATCTTGAAGTGGATATATCAACCAGTGAAGCCGTTGATAAGCAATTACACACCTTACCGATTCGCTTTGGTCAACAGCAGAATATAAACGCATATGATATTATTAAAACCGAGCAATTTAACCTGTTTGGATCATACAAAGCCGCGGATATCCCATGGCAAAATGGCCCAGTTACGCTCTATACCACTAAATGGAAAAACAACGCGCTGAGTGAGCCACCAATTAAACAATGGCTTACTCAAAACAACTTAGCTCCTGCTTTATTTAGTATTAAAACATTTGACCAAGAGCTATTTGGTATTCAAGAAGCTATGGCAGGCTCAGGACTGGTTTTTTGCTCAACCACGCTAGTACAACGATTATTAGACACCGAGTTACTTAAAAACTTTAATACCCACGTAGTTGAATCTGACTTTTGCTACTACATACCTAATAAGCAGCGCTTTCAAACCCGAAATACTCGCCTCGTTTTAGAATGGGTAGAAGAGTTGTTAAGTTTATAAGTTCTGAGCAGCAATCAAAGTACGTAATAGCTAAAAGTAGTGTTTATTAGCCTATCTTTTCGGGGTAGGCTTGTGAGCAGTCAAATCTGAGCAAAA